>NZ_CATNHG010000077.1:0-69413 GCF_950097965.1 Bacillus sp. T2.9-1 | reverse complement strand
AGATATCTGGCTTCCTGGCTAAAGAATCTATGCCCGCAGAGGCTCCAAGTAAAGTGACAAAGTGCCTGAACTATTTCCAGTAAAGAACCAATATCAAATTAATGAAAAAGTGTTAAATTTAATATGGGTAGGTGTTTTATATATGTCTCATTTGGCTAGGTCAGTTCATTAACACCCCATTTTATTTTCTATTATTACTTAAGCTCTAATCTCCCATGCTTAAACGAATCTTGCATTCTATAACTATCCTTTGGGAAAATAAATGTCCATGGCATACTGACATGAGAAGGAATGACAAGGTCTGGCAGTGTGAATTCCTTTTCTGCAATCACTTCATCATTAACACTGTAATACAATATTGTATTTTGAAAGATTAGGGGATATTCCGCGAAATTATGAACCAACACGGAAACAAGTAGTGCATCCTTATGATTGATTGCTTCTCGGATAGGAGAAAAAATAACGCTTGAACTGTTTATGTGTTTTGTTTCATTAAAGATTTTTTCTATATTTTCTCTATCTTGCGGGGCAATTTGTTTGTCCCAGGCCGATTCAAATTGTAATTCCTGCATCATTATGACCACCTTTTGAAGTGAAGTGTAACATAAGTGAGAGAAAGAATCTATTATACGATTTAATTATTTCTTTCTTTCATATATATTCCACTATTAATTTCCCTCTAAACAGAACAAATGTTTTGGTGTAGAATAGTAAATGTTATATTAACTATTAAATATTAGGGGTGGAATCAACTTGAATGGAACATCACATGCTGTAATTGGATCAGCAACAGGATTTATTGTTGCTCATACCGTGCAATCCACACCAACAGAGACATTAGTGTGTGTCACTTTAGGAGCCGTTTCTGGACTAATGCCTGATCTGGATATTGACGGGAAGCTTCGTGGTAAAATTACGTTACCTCATCAAATGATTCAATTGTCTGCACAGGTAATCGGAATACTTATGGTGCTATATAGTTTCTTCGAGAAAGTAGCAGTAGAGAGGTGGATGGGGGTCGGGATAGGTATTATGATTTTGTTTATCGCGTCGTTAATTAAACAAAAACATATGCTGACAATAACAGGGATTGCCGTGCTGATGGGAGGACTTTCTGTTGAGGAACGATGGATTATTCTTCTAGGAGTCTATATTATGATTGCATCCTTTACTTCTCATCGTAGCTATACTCATTCTATTTTGGGTGTTGTGTTTTTTGGAATCATTGCCGCAAATGTAGAGAACTCCATTGGCATCCAGGGAGTATACTATACTTGTATTGGTGGATATATCAGTCATTTAATTGCAGATTTAAAAATTTTTCCGTTTAACAAAAGAGGCGTTAAGCTATTCTTGCCACTGACATCAAAGGAATTTTAATAGTTTACTATTTGTCTTTCTTTATACATAATATTAAGTTGGATGGAAAGAATCCCCTATTATAGCAATCTTAATAGGGGATTCTTTCTATATGGCTCTAAAGCAATATGTTGATATTTCTAACCTAGATAGAATCGAAGTTACCATCTATTTATGTTATAATATGGAAAAAGGGAGGTCTTAAATATGGGCTTTGGTTTTCGAAAGAGCTTTAAAATAGCTCCTGGTGTTCGGGTGAATGTTGGAAAAAAGAGTGTTGGGGTAAGCGCTGGTGTAAAAGGGCTTAGATATAGCGTGAACTCTCGAACCGGCAGTAGAGTGACTGCTAGTATCCCAGGAACTGGTGTATCTTATACCACGACAGGTGGCAGGAATAGAAAGTCGTCGGCCTATCAAAGGCAGGCGGATATAAATAGAAGGCAACGTGAATTAGATAAACTGAATGAATTAGAGCAGGCGAGACTTGCAGTTGAAGCATACGAAAATACAATTGAAAGAATTCATAGTATTCATATAGAAGCAGATGATCCTGTTAATTGGATAAAAGTAAGAGGGGCAGATGCGCCCTATCACCTGCCTAGTGGGGAAATGGGAGAAAAGGAAAAACTAGCTTTACAGCAGCTTCAAAATTATAAACCAGGAGTTCTTACCAAGCTTTTTAATCGACAATCTGCTGAACAGAAGTTACGAGAAGAGGTTATAGCTGCTAGAGAGGAAGATAAACAGGATTATCTTACTTGGGAGCGCGATGTAAAGATTGCTACAAAGGTGTTAGAAGGGGATATTGATACTTATTTTCAAGTCATTGAAGCATTTGCACCTTTGGATGATTTAACGGAATTTGGAAGTGGATTTGAATTCAGTTGTGGTGATCCGAAAGTAATGGAAATCGAATTTGAAGTAAATGCGGAGGATGTCGTTCCAAAAGAACAATTATCTTTAACAAAGACTGGAAAATTATCAAGAAAGCAAATGCCGAAGGGGAAGTTTTATGATATTCAGCAAGATTATGTCTGTAGCTGTATATTAAGAATTGCCCGTGATATGTTTGCACTATTGCCACTACATACTGTCTACATACATGCAATAGATAATCGTTTAAACACTGTAACTGGATATATGGAAAAAATCACTATTCTTTCTGTGAAATTGGACAAAGGAAAACTAAATCGATTAAATTTTGCTAATATTGACTGCTCCGATGCATTAGAAAACTTTGAACACAAGATGAATTTTAAAAAGACAAAAGGGTTTGAGGCAGTTAGTAGACTTATGGTTGATTAAGCGGATAAGGTTAGAAGCGTGGGTATAGTTACTCACGCTTTATTAATCATGAAAAATTTTCCTGGAAGTTGATTCTTTTGGGTACATACTACAACTAGAGTTTACGCAAATAAAAAATTTAAAAAATTGAAAAGAAAGCATTTACAAAAATAGCAATTCCGTTTATTATGTGTTTAGTTAACAAAAAAATGTTTGATTCAAACATTTGGTGTAAAGAACATAATAGGGAGAACTGCATAATATGGAAAATTTGCAGCAATTAAATAAAAGACAAAATAAAATTTATCAACTTCTATTGAATGAAGGAGAGATCAAGATTCAAGACCTTACAGAAACATTTGGCGTGGTCGAAATGACGATTAGGCGGGATCTTGATAAAATGGAGAAATTAGGATTTTTGAAACGAACATATGGAGGTGCGATTCTCGCTTTTGAAGATATTGTCATTAATAAGAGAGAATTATTAAACAGAAGGGCAAAAGAACTCATTGGGCAAAAGGCGGTCAAATTTGTTCAGGAGGGGGACGGCATTTTTGTAGATGCAGGTACGACCACTCCATATTTTGTTAAAAACCTACCTGTTGATGCAAAGCTTTCCATCACAACAAATGCCTTGAATGTTGCTTCGAAAATTCATGGGAAAAACAAGGAAAAAATTATTTTAGGTGGCATGATAAGAGAGTCCACGTCGTCGCTTTATGGACCAATTGCCATTTCAACATTAAACAATCTTTCTTTTGATAAAGCCTTTTTAGCTGCATCTGGTTTCACGCTTAACCAAGGTTTCAGTAACTCGAATATTTTTGAAGTGGAGATTAAGCAAAAAGTAATAAAGCAATCAAAAGAGATAACCTTCCTTATAGATCATAGCAAATTTGACACTCAATTTATGCACAAAATAACCTCGCTTGAAAACATAAATCGAATTATCACAGACAAAACCCCCTCTAATGAATATTGTAAGTTAATTCAGAGCAGTGGAGTTGAATTAGTCGTATGTAGTAACAATTGATAGAACCTCTCTATTAATTGTTATTTATACGAACATGTTCATTTAGCATATTACAATATAATCCATCTTTATTAAAAAAACTCTACCAATAATTTTCTAAATTTCTTTTATGAGTGAAACTTTTTTAATGAATAAATGGAATGAAATGTGAATAGAAAGTAAATAGCCTTTGATTAGTTTTGGTGAAAATCAAAAGTGTTTCTAAATACGCATTAAATGTAAGCGCTTAAAAATGTATTTGGCATCCGGATATTAAGTCACAATGGTGATTTTAATATATAAAATTACTTCTATAAACAAGGGGGATATGTATGAAGAAGTTTTTGATTGGATTATTGACATTGGTACTAACTTTTGGGTTAGCTGCATGTAATACGAGTGAAGAATCTAGTAGTGAAAAGGATCAATATGTATTTGGCTATACGTCGATGACACAAAATAACCCGTATTTTCAAGTAGTAGAAAAAGCAATTAGAGATAAGGTAGAAGCTAATGGAGATAAGTTAATTACGACCAATCCTGCTATGGATGTGGAGCTTCAAATTAATCAAATTGAAGATATGATTGCTCAAGGAATAGACGCAATTTTTCTAAATCCTGTTGATTGGGAAGGAATTAGACCAGCATTAGCGATGTTAAAGGAAGCGAATATCCCAATCATCAATTACGATGCAGAAGTGAAAGATATGGAATATATAACGAGCTATGTAGGTTCAGATAATAAGAATGCCGGAAAAGTTGCTGGAGAAGATTTAGTGAAGAATTTTCCAGATGGAGGAAACATAGTTATCCTTGATAGTCCAACAATGAATTCAGTTAATGATCGAATCGAAGGATTTATGGAAGCGATTGAAGGGAAAAATTTTGAGATTGTTGCACAGCAAGATGCCAAGGGAGACTTAGAGACAGCGTTAACGGTGACAGAGGATATCCTTCAAGCCCATTCTGACATTATCGCTATAATGGGTGGAAATGATCCAACAGCTTTAGGTGCATTAGCAGCTGTTAAAGCTGCGAATATAGAAGGAATTGCCATTTATGGAGTTGATGGATCACCTGATGCGAAAACTGCAATTGCAAATGGAGAAGCATTAATCGGAACAGGAGCTCAATCGCCTATCTCTATTGGAGAAAAGTCGGTCGAAGTCGCTTATAAAATACTAAAAGGCGAAGACTATGAAAAGAGAATTCCAGTAGAAACGTTCATCATTAATAAGGACAATGTGGAGGAATACGGAACAGATGGCTGGCAATAAATGATGTGAATATACATTCTTAGCGACTGAACAAATAGAAGGAGAAGAAATATGCAATTTTAAAATGGATCTTATATTGAATTCTCCTTCTACATTTTAATGGGGTGGGATTATGTCTACGAAATTATTAGAGATGAAGGACGTTTCTAAACGTTTCCCAGGAGTTTATGCCTTAAAGGGTGTAGAGTTTGAACTAAATAGGGGAGAGGTTCATGCTCTCTTAGGGGAAAATGGAGCTGGGAAATCAACACTTATGAAAATACTTGGTGGGATATATTCTATTGATGAAGGAAAAATTTTTATTGATGAGCAAGAAGTAAAGATAAAAGATGTTAAAGATGCTCAATACAATGGTATCAGCATTATCCATCAGGAAATTATCTTAGTCCCATACTTAACGATAGCGGAAAATATTTATTTAGGTAGAGAACCTTTAACTAAAACAGGGTTTGTCGATAAAAAAACAATGTTTTCCAATGCAAGAAACCTTTTAGATAAATTTGAGTTGGATCTATCGGAAAAGAGTGTAATTAGTGAGTTGAATGTTGCACAGCAACAAATGATTGAAATTATTAAAGCAGTTTCTTTTCAAGCGAGAATTATTTTAATGGATGAACCAACTTCTTCTTTAACGGAAAAAGAGGTGAATTTTCTTTTTAAAACAATTCGTAATTTGACGGAACAAGGTGTGGGGATTGTTTATATTTCACACCGCATGAATGAACTATTTGAAATAACAGATAGAATTACAGTGATGAGAGATGGAACCTATATTGGGACCGTTCGTACGCAAGAAACGACGGAGAACCAACTAATTTCTATGATGGTTGGTAGAGAACTAACTAACTATTATGTTAGAGATTATTCTAAAGTAGGAGAAACAGTTTTAGAAGTAAAGAATTTATCAAGGGAAAATTATGTGAATCATGCGGACTTCCAATTAAATAAAGGCGAAATATTAGGTTTTTCCGGCTTAGTTGGTGCAGGGAGGTCAGAGCTGATGAAATGTATTTTTGGCATTGACCCCTTTGATGAAGGAGAAATTTATCGCGACGGCAAGAAAATTACGATAAAAAACCCGAATGATGCGATTAAACACGGGATTGCCTATGTTACGGAAAATCGGAAAGAAGAAGGTCTGTTTCTCATTCAGTCTGTTAAATACAATATTACGATAAAAGTTTTGGATAAGGTGATCAAATTTCTTCGCGTAAAAAAGAAAATCGAAGACCAGTATGCAGAGGATTTTATTAAAGAATTAGCTATTAAAACCCCAAATAGTGGGCAAATAGTAAAAAATTTAAGCGGTGGTAATCAACAAAAAGTATTGATTTCTAGATGGCTTGCGACAAATCCTCAAGTATTGATATTGGATGAACCAACAAGAGGAGTCGATGTAGGGGCAAAGGCGGAGATTTATGCGATTATGAATCAGCTCGTGCAAAAAGGGGTTTCCATTATTATGATATCTTCCGAGCTTCCTGAAATTATTAATATGAGTGATAGAGTAGCTATTATGTACAAAGGGAAAATTCAAAAGATATTAGAGAAAAAAGAGAGCTTTAGTCAAGAAGCGATTATGCATTATGCTACTGGAGGTAATTAAGATGGCTCAAGCAGCACTAAAGGAGAAAAAGAAAGATAATTTTTTATGGAACTTAGGTTCAAGTATTATAACCTTTATTCGGGAAAATTTAGGTATTTTAATAGGGTTACTTGCTTTATGTATTATTATTTCGATTATTAATCCCAACTTTTTATCCTCTAATAATCTATTAAATGTGTTAAGACAAACGTCTACCAATCTATATTTAGCCCTTGCTATGACGATGATTATTATTTTAGGTGGGATCGATTTATCTGTTGGCTCCATTATGGCAGTAACTGGAGTAGTTACGACTTTAATGATTGCAACATTCGGGGCACCGGTATTTATAGCTGTATTAGCTGGTTTATTTGTGGGGATATTAATCGGTGCTTTAAATGGTTATGTTGCTGCAACAACAGTAATTCCGCCTTTTATTATTACGCTAGCCACTATGAATATAGCGAGGGGAGCTGCCTATGTAATTACAGATGGAAAGCCAGTCAGAGTTATGTCTGATTCCTTCAATTTCATTGGATCTGGTTATATTGGTGGTGTATTGCCGATGCCTGTCCTTTACCTTTTAATTCTATTAATCATTTGCTACTTCATTATGAATAAAACGAGACTTGGTCGTCACATGTATGCTGTGGGAGGGAATGCGGAAGCAGCGAAATTTTCAGGAATAAACATAAAAAAGGTACAATTATTTGCTTATACATTTAGTGGATTAATGGCTGCAATTGCAGGTATTGTGTTAGCATCGCGTATGTTTTCTGGTCAACCAACAGCTGGAGAAGGGGCAGAATTAGATGCGATAGCGGCAGTTGTATTAGGCGGCACGAGTATGACAGGAGGCTATGGGAAAATCGGCGGCACAGTTATCGGGGCACTTATTATTGGGGTGCTTAGCAATGGGCTAAATCTGATGGGAGTAAGCTCCTTTTGGCAATACATTGTAAAAGGTGTTGTAATTCTAGTTGCTGTCTATGCAGATGTTATTAAAAGAAGAAAAGCATAAATGGACATAGAATAGGAGGGAGGATTAGATGAAAGAGGGAATAACAATTGCTGGAACAATTGCTGTTGACGAAATAAAAGAAATTGAAAAATACCCTAATCAGTCAGAGCTGACGACAATAAAAAGCGTAACACGATCTATAGGCGGAGCGGTATCTAATTGTGCTGTTTCTTTAGCAAAAATAGATGGAGAGTTGCCGATAAATACGGTAGCAATGATAGGAGAGGATGAAAGAGGTGATTATCTTAAAGAGCGCCTATCTCACTATAAAAACATAGATAGTAGTCAAGTGAAAGTGTTCGGGGATACACCTTTTACAGATGTGTATCAAGATGCAACTAGCAGAACATTTTTTACTTAAAATGCTCTTTATTTCGATGAGTCAAAAATAGATTATCAACAGCTACACACCAAGATTTTTCATCTCGCTTATATTTTATTATTAGATGGACTAGACAATGAAGACAAAGAATATGGAACAAAGACGGCTAAGGTGTTAAGGAATGTACAAAAATTAGGAATCAGGACGTCTATTGATATTGTCAGTGAGAATAGTGATCGCTATCAAAAGCTTGTGCCACCGTGTCTTAAATTCACGAATTATTGCATTATAAATGAACTAGAAGCAGGTAATAGTGTTGGCATAGCATTAAGGAATGAGGATGGAAAGCTGATTGAACACAATATTAGAAAAGTGTTATATCGCTTAAAAGAATTAGGTGTCAAGGATTGGGCTGTTATCCATACACCAGAGGGAAGTTTTGGAATTGATGGAAAAGAGATTCATAGTATACCATCTTTACTTATTGATAATAGCTCAATTAAAGGAACTGTTGGAGCAGGAGATGCTTATGTATCCGGGGTACTATATGGTGCGTTGAAGGAGTTTTCTTTAGTAGAGGCTATGCAATTAGGTACTGCAGCAGCAGCTTCCTCGTTATTCGAGGCAGATGGAACATCAGGTGTAAAGGCATTTGATGAATTAGTAAAAATGTATCAGGAATACCCGAAGAGAAATAGAGTGGAAATATAGGAGGAGGGCTACTATGTTAGTAACTTTAAAGGAACTTTTGATAGAAGCAGATAAGGAGAACTATGCAGTCGGGGCTTTTAATTGTCCAACATTAGAATCTGTTAGAGGCGTAGTAGAAGCGGCGGAGGATCTAAGAGCTCCAATTATTCTGGCACACGCAGAGGTGCATAATACTATCATTCCTCTTGAAATAATGGGCCCTATCTTAGTAGAGTTTGCTCAAAAAGCATCTGTGCCAATTGCTGTTCATCTTGACCATGGAACTAATTTAGAAATGGTGAAACAGGCTATTGATATTGGCTTTACCTCTGTTATGATAGATGCCTCACATAAAGGCTATGAGGAAAATATTCAAATTGTGAAAGAGGTAGTGGAATATGCTCATAAACAAAATGTTTCAGTTGAAGCAGAGCTTGGTATGATGACTTCCTCTGGTCTTGGAGGAGAAGAAACATATAAGGAAAAATCACATGCATCAGAGAATGCAGCAAACTATTATACAGATCCTTCAATTGCAAAGGACTTTGTCGAGAAAACGAATATTGATGCATTAGCTGCCTCCTTTGGTACCGTCCATGGAATCTATGTGACAAAACCAAATTTAGATTTTGATCGATTAGAAAGGATTTATGAAAATATTCAAAAACCTGTTGTTATGCATGGAGGATCAGGTTTAAGTGAAGAAGAGTACAAAACAGTAATAAATAGGGGAGTAAGAAAAATTAATTACTACAGCTATGCAGCCAAAGCCGGTGCATACGCTGTAAAAGAATATTTAGAAAAAGAAGAGAACCCCTTCTATCACGATTTAACCGTAGTAGCAAAAGAAACTATCAAACAAGATATAAAGAAAGCAATAAGTATTTTCTCAAATAAATGAAGGAACGAGGGGGGGCGGTTATAGTCTGCTTCCCTTTTTGATTTTCAAAAGGGAAACGGTAGAACAACTCCCTGATTTTCTACTTGCATTTTTCCACAAAAGAGATTAATATATAAATCGTAATGATTACGATTTAAAAAACGAAATGAAAGAGTGATAAAATGAAAAAAATACCTGTTACAGTGTTAAGTGGCTATTTAGGTGCTGGGAAGACAACTTTGGTCAATCATATTTTACATAATAGAGATGGGTTGAAGGTTGCGGTAATTGTCAATGACATGAGTGAGGTAAATATTGATAGTGAACTAGTGTAAACAGTTGGGGGTTTTTCCCGTACAGAAGAAAAGCTAGTCGAAATGTCAAATGGCTGTATTTGCTGTACACTTAGAGAAGATTTACTTGTAGAAGTGGAAAGGCTTGCGATGGAAGGGGATATTGATTATATCTTAATCGAATCATCTGGAATTAGTGAACCAATCCCAGTCGCACAGACTTTTTCTTATATTGATGAAGAAATGGGAATTGATCTTACAAAGTTTTGTAAACTAGATACAATGGTAACGGTAGTCGATGCAAATCGGTTTTGGCATGATTATGAGTCTGGTGATTCACTCTTAGATAGAAAAGAAGCAGTTGGGGCAGGGGATGACAGAAATGTTGCTGATTTATTAATTGACCAAATTGAATTTTGCGATGTGCTTATTCTTAATAAATGTGATTTAGTTGCACCAAAGGATTTAGATAAATTAGAGAAAGTAATTAAAACTTTACAACCTGTTGCTAAAATTATTCGAACCGTTAATAGTGAAATTACACCGCAAGAAATCTTAGATACAAATCTATTTGATTTTGACCGGGCTAGTGAGTCAGCAGGATGGTTGCGTGAATTGAATATTGGTCCTAGTATGCATACACCGGAAACAGAGGAATATGGGATTAGCTCTTTTGTTTATGCTAGTAAAAGACCTTTTCATTCGGAACGCTTTAATGATTGGTGTCATTCGATGCCACTCTCGATTGTTCGTGCAAAAGGAATAGCATGGTGTGCCTCAAGGAATAATTTAGCCCTACTTTTATCACAAGCTGGGCCGTCTGTAAGTATTGAACCCATCTCTTATTGGGTTGCATCACTAACGGAAGCAAGACAGAAGGAAATTCTTCGTGTTAATCCAAGATTGAAGGAAAGTTGGGATCCTAAATTTGGTGACAGGCATACAAAGCTAGTATTTATAGGAATGGATTTAAACGTGGAGCTGATAAAAAAAGAATTGGAAGATTGCTTATTAACAGATGAAGAGTTTTATGGAGATTGGCAACAGTTAAGCGATCCGTTTCATTGGCAAGTAGCAGCAAGATAGTTTTGTGAAAGCAAATAACTTGCAAATCGTAACCATTTCGTTTTATTATAAATATGCGTCTGAAAGATGGGTTATTTTCACATGTTAAATCGTAATGATGTCGATTTATATAAAGGAGGATAAAGATTGTGGCCAAAAAATCCAAGGTAGTAAAAGAGAAAAAAAGAAGAGCAACTGTGGAGAAATATGCTGCCGTTCGCAGAGAATTAATCGAAAAGGGGGATTATGAAGCATTAAGAAAGTTACCTAGAGATTCTTCCCCAACACGATTGAAAAATAGATGTGAAGTAACGGGAAGACCAAGAGGTTATTTAAGAAAATTTAAAATGTCTCGAATTGCCTTTAGAGAATACGCTCATAAGGGACAAATACCTGGTGTGAAAAAGTCAAGTTGGTGATACGTATATTCTATTAAATAGAGGAGGACTTTATTATGAAAAAAGGAATACATCCTACTTATCAGGAAGTCGTTTTCATGGATGTAAATAGTGGCTTTCAATTTTTATCTGGATCAACGAAAACTTCTAAGGAAGAAATTATCTGGAAGGATGGAAAAACCTACCCACTTATAAAAGTGGAAATTAGCTCTGATACCCATCCGTTTTACACTGGTCGTCAAAAATTCTCTGATCGTGGCGGTCGAGTGGAGCGGTTTTATGAGAAGTATAAAAATACAAGAAAGTAATCTTTTGATAAATGAATGAGATATTTCAACAAAATGTTTTAACTCCTCAACTTAAGTGAATAATTTCTAATAAACACTATTTCACAACAAGGAGGAGAAATATATGAACGACCAATTGGAAAGAATGAAGAATCAAAAAGGGTTTATTGCCGCATTAGACCAAAGTGGAGGCAGTACACCAAAAGCATTGTTGAATTACGGAGTACCTGAAAGTGCCTATACAAATGAAGCAGAAATGTTTGATAAGGTGCACCAAATGCGGACAAGAATTATTACATCTCCAGCTTTTGATTCTCAGTATATTCTTGGTGCCATTTTGTTCGAGCAAACGATGGATAGTAAGATAGAAGGCATGTATACAGCTGATTATTTAGCAGAGGAAAAAGGGATTGTTCCTTTTTTAAAAATTGATAAAGGGTTAGCTGAACCTTCAAATGGAGTTCAATTGATGAAGCCGATCACGGATTTAGATGAGATCCTCCAACGTGCAAAGGAGCGCCATATTTTTGGAACGAAAATGCGCTCAGTTATTAAGGAAGCAAATTCTGAAAGTATCAAAGCAGTAGTGGATCAGCAATTTGAAATCGGAAAACAAATAATGGCAGCAGGGCTAGTGCCAATTATTGAACCAGAAGTGGATATTACTAGTCCAGATAAAGAGCAATCAGAAGCTATATTGAAAGAGGAACTATTAACAAATCTAAATAGTCTAAAAGAAGATGAAAATGTCATGCTTAAGCTGTCCATCCCTACAGTTGCTAATACTTACAAAGAGTTGACTACACATCCAAGAGTAGTGCGAGTAGTAGCACTTTCAGGTGGATACAGCAGAGAAGAAGCAAATCAAAAATTAAAGGAAAACGACAATATCATCGCAAGTTTTTCTCGAGCGCTAAGCGAAGAGTTAAACGTTAACCAATCAGAAGAGGAATTTAATGCTGCATTAAAAGAAGCTGTTACGTCTATTTTTGAGGCTTCTACTGAGAAGACAGGAAAGTAGTAGATTGTGGATTTAATGATTTCGAATGAGTCGGGCTATAAAGAGAAGCTTAGCTGGATTGAACTTGGAGGCACCAGATAATGATATTCTGGTGCCTTTTCCTATTTGTACATATTAATAGTAAAAAATAGATAACTATCAAGGGAAAACCAAATTTCGTAGTTTACACTCTATAAAAAGAAAGTAGATTTCCCTGTCTATTTCCCCATTCTTATAAACATTTTTCTAATGTTTCCTTAATGGAAGCGATAATATCGTACTCTTTTATGCTTAATACGGGCATAGTATCTTCTGGATCAAGGTATAAATCTTCTGTTTGTAATTTTGAACTTATCGCAAATATGAATGCCATGCTCTGTACCTGCTGCTTCTGCATGTTTATCCAGTTCTTCATAAATTGGTCTCATTTGTTCATAGTCTACTACTGGTACTTGAGTGGTTTCGTGTTGATCTAATGCGTCTACAATCATTTGGTAAAACTCTTGAAATTTCATGTTTTTTCCACAAATAGCATAGGTATGGCGATGTTCCCCTTTTTCCATTGCGCCAATAGCCGCTTCTGCAACTTGTTCTACCGTCACCATTACAGTGCCTCCTTGAAGAGCTGGAAAAACGGATTGGCCTCTAGCTTGAGCGACAAACATTTTCTATAATGGAAGTCTTCCAGGCATCTACCACATATAAAGTAGAGAAGAGCTATCTCTAAATAGTAATCTTCTAGAAAATTTAAAGGGAATGAATCCTGATACATCCGAAACGGAGTTATATGCCCTCCCTCTAGGGAATGATTCTTATGCTATCTCAAAGTTAGGGGTGACATCGAAACAATCTTTAGTGGCATTTGTACCAAATTATAGCCAAAAAAAGGAGGAATCTATCGAACTGATAAAGTACTTAATAAGTGGTGAGAAAACAAAAGGAGTAGAGGAGAGGAATAATGACTAGTCATTCTAAATTAGAAGATAGTGGCCAAAAAGAGAAAGCGCTTACCTACGAAAATCCAATTTTGTATTTGGATATTCCGGATCCAGATGTAATTAGGGTTGGAGATACCTATTATATGTCTAGTACAACGATGCATATGAATCCTGGCGTTCCGATTATGAAATCAACAGATCTATTGCATTGGAAAATTGTTAACTATGTATATGACACATTAGCAACAAATGACGAGCAAGAGCTGAACAATGGAAAAAACGAATATGGAAAAGGATCTTGGGCAAGTTGTCTTCGGTATCATCAAGGGATGTATTATTTAGTTGTGGGCTCTTTAGCAACAGATAAAACGTATATTTTTCAAACAAAGGATTTGGAGAAAGATAAATGGAAGCGCTCTATCTTGAATAAATATTATCATGATATGTCTTTATTATTTGATGATGATGGACGTGTCTATTTAGTTTATGGAAATGGGAATATACGCGCAATTGAACTAACAGCAGATGCAACAGCTATTAAAGAGGGCGGATTGAATAAGATAATCATTCCCGATGCTAGTTTAGTAGCATCTTCAAAAGAAGAAGTAGGATTACAAGCTGAAGGTGCGCATATTCAAAAAATAGATGGCTATTATTATGTTTTTACTATTACGTGGCCGAAAAATGGACATCGAACCCAGTGAGTGCATCGGGCAATAGCGTTTGATGGAGAATATGAAGGGAGAATTGCAGTAGATGATCCAACTGGTGTAGCGCAAGGAGGAATAGTTGATACGCCAACAGGTGAATGGTACGGTATGTTATTTTGCGACAATGGGGCTGCAGGTAGAATGCCGTGTTTACTCCCAGTTAAGTGGGAGGATGGATGGCCAATTTTTGGAGAAAATGGTATTACACCAAAAAACTTGTCCATTCTAGTTCATCAGGATAAAAGTGAAAACCGTATTGTATCATCAGATGAGTTTGTTTATGAAAGTGATTCACTTGACTTGGTATGGCAGTGGAATCATAATCCCGATCCGACGAAATGGTCTGTAACGGAGCGTCCTGGGTACTTACGTTTAACAACTAATAAGCTTTGTCCTGACTTAGAGGCAGCAAAAAATACCCTCACTCAACGAACTTTCGGACCCAAATGTTCTGCCAATATTGCATTGGAGATTTACGGTATGAAGAATGGCGATATTGCTGGATTTGCTGCTTTTCAAAAAGATTATGGATATGTTGGTGTACAGGTAATAAATGATTCAAAAATGATAACAATGGTCGACGCAAGTCCTGGTTCCCCTGTGGTAGTAGAATCTATTCCTCTAGAGCAGGAAAGAGTTTATTTTAGAATTGATTGTGATTTTAAAGATAGTAGGGATAAGGCATATTTCTATTATAGTTTAAACGGATTGGATTGGAATAGAATAGGTGCTGAACTCCAAATGAAGTATAAATTAGATCATTTTGTCGGATATCGATATGGCTTGTTTTATTTTTCTACAGAAGAAATAGGTGGTTATGCTGATTTTGATTATTTTAGAATGGAATCTTTGAATGAATAATAAATGTTTATTGCAGGATATAACAGAAGCTATCTAGTTTGTCTTTTAGAGGATAGCATCTTTATTTTCATCAATGAATGGAGAATATATTTTGATTTTGAGGTGATGAAGTGAATCAAAGCAAAAAGAGACTCTGGTATGAGCAACCAGCAAATGACTGGAATGAGGCATTGCCTATTGGAAATGGACGTATTGGGGGAATGGTTTTTGGTCATATCGAGCGGGAGCGGATTCAATTAAATGAAGACTCTGTATGGTATGGCGGACCTAGAGACCGAAATAATCCAGATGCACTTACGCAATTTCCTACCATTCGGGAACATTTAGAAAACGGGGAAATTAGGGAAGCCGAAAAACTAGCTGCACTTGCTTGTACGGGCATCCCGGAATCACAAAGACATTATGAACCATTAGGAGATTTGCGGATAGATTTTCACCATGAAGATGATGTATTTACCAATTACAAACGAGAATTAGATTTAGACCGTGGAGTAGCTACTATTAAATATATGTGTAAAGATATTGCCTATAATCGAGAAGTTTTCACAAGTTATCCTGACCAAGTAATGGTGATACGTTTAACTGCTTCTAAAGAGAAAGCAATCTCCTTTCAATTGTTTTTGGATAGAGGAAAGACAAGAAATGTAGATGATATGAAAGCAGTCGAACCAGATTATTTAATAATGGATGGAAAAACTGGTGGAGAAAATGGAATTCATTTTCATACTGGGGTCAAAGTGTTAGTGGAAAAAGGAGTAATCACTTCGATTGGAAATAGAATAATAGTTCAAGAGGCAAGTGCTGTAACCATAATACTAGCTGCAGCTACATCCTATCGCTACGAACAACCTGCTAGTCAATGTGTAAAGACCGTTTTAGCTGCGGAAAAGAAATCATATGAACAGTTATGGAAAACACATCTTCAAGATTACCAATCTTTGTTTCATCGAATGGATCTCAACCTAGGAAAAGACAATAGAAAGCACGATATACCAACAAATAAAAGGCTGTATTTACTAAAAGAAGGAGAAGAAGATCTTGATTTAATCAGTACGTATTTTCACTTTGGCAGATACTTACTTATTTCTTGTAGTCGACCAGATTCCTTACCAGCAACGTTGCAAGGAATTTGGAATGATCAAATGTTACCTCCTTGGGATAGTAAATATACAATCAACATTAATACACAAATGAATTATTGGCCAGCGGAGGTATGTAATCTTTCCGAATGCCACCAACCACTATTTGATCATTTGGAGAAAATGAGAGAACAAGGAAGGATAACTGCTCAAATCATGTATGGTTGCCGTGGATTTACCGCCCATCACAATACGGATATTTGGGGAGATACTGCTCCTCAAGATATGTTTATACCAGCGAGTATTTGGCCATTAGGAGCTGCTTGGCTATCTTTACATTTGTGGGAGCATTTTGAGTATACAGTAGATAGTACGTTTTTAGATAAGGCTTATGAATTGATGAAAGATGCTGCATTGTTCTTTGTTGATTATCTAGTTGAAACACCAGAAGGAGAACTTATTACACCACTTTCTGTCTCACCAGAGAACACGTATCTATTGCCTAATGGGGAGAAGGGAAGCTTAACAGAAGGGCCATCGATGGATATACAAATAATTTATGCCCTGTTTTCTAGTTGCATTGAAGCAAGTAAACGACTGAATAGAGATCATCCTTTTAGGGCGGAATTAACACAACTTAAAAACAAGTTACCTGCCTTGAAAGTAGGTAAGTATGGACAAATTCAAGAATGGCTTGTTGACTATGAAGAAGCTGAACCTGGTCACAGACATATTTCCCACCTATTTGCTCTTCATCCTGGAAAGCAGATAAATCCTAGAGAAACACCAGAATGGGCAATTGCTGCTAAACGCACCTTAGAAAGAAGATTGAAATATGGTGGTGGACATACTGGCTGGAGTCGGGCTTGGATTATAAATATGTGGGCAAGATTAGAAGAAGGAGAGTTAGCATACGAAAATGTACTAGAGCTACTAAAATCTTCTACCCTACCAAACTTATTTGACAATCATCCACCATTTCAAATAGACGGGTTTTGGTGGAACTGCTGGAATTGCAGAAATGCTTATTCAGAGCCAAGCAAATGACATTCATCTTCTTCCCTCTATACCAAAAGCATGGAAAAGTGGAGAAGTAAAAGGATTAAAAGCAAGGGGAGGTTTTGAAATAGAAATGAAATGGGATAATCATCAACTCACCTTTTTATCTATCTACTCCTCACATGGTGGTGATTGTCGTATCCGGTACAACATATTAAGAAAAGAAGAATATGCTTCATATCAACAAGAAGAACAAATACGAATACTTCATACGAAAGATAAGGAAAGATATATATTGATAGAGGGAGCAGAGGATCGGTTCGAGAGCATGGAGAGAGTATAGTAAAGCCTATTTCTATGAGGGGTTAAAGCATGGAAATGGGTCCACTTGATTTGTTGGGACAGTTAACCCCATTCTGAGATTGTCTGCGTTTTTTATTCAAACATTTGTTTATTGCTAAATTTATAGCTTGACACAAATACGATTCAAAGATTCTTCCATAGTAGGCTTTTTCAGAAGTTCATCCAATGTCTAAATGGAAAAAACGTCTCATTTAAATAATAAGGAGAATGAGTGATGGAGAAAAATATGTTAGGAAATAACTTCATTACACAAATTGGGATTTTAGTTCACGATATTGAAAAAACAAGTCAGGCATATGCAGATTTTTTCGGCGTAGATAAACCCGAGTGGTCTTTAACTGATACGGTTGATCGTGCACAAACAGAATATCGCAATCAATCTACAGAAGCACGTGCCAAGCTTGCCTTCTTTAATTTGGGATCCCTTCAGCTTGAATTGATTGAACCAGATCGTAATCCAAGTACATGGCGTGAATATTTGGATGAACATGGAGAAGGTCCACATCATATCGCTTTTGTTATTAATGGAATGAAAGAAAAGGTTACTTTAATGGAAAAAAATCAAATGCCTCTTCTTCAAAAAGGCGAATATACTGGCGGGAGATATGCTTACATGGATACCTTTAAAGATTTAAAAATTATCTTAGAATTATTGGAAAATGATGAAGCAAAGTGATACAGCTTAAATAAGAAGAAACTAGTAATGTAAAAATAGGGAGAGAGTGAAATTGTATGTGTACATCCATACTAGCTATCGTTGGAGATTACTATCATCCAAGTGAAGCTGCACTGCAGTCTTTAGAACAAGCACTAGACAAACATATTTCTAATGGGAAAATGGAATTAGCAACATGTAATCCTAATCGCTTATTAGAGAAACTTGCTGGAAAGCCAGATGTCGTCGTATTGTTTTCAGAAAATCGAATAAATCCAGCAGATCATCCTGTGGATACTTGGATGACGGAAGAGATTGCTGATGCCATAACTCAATATGTAGAAAATGGCGGAAGGTGGCTGGCATGGCATTCTGGATTGGCCTCCTACGCAATAAATGGCAAATATACGCAGATGCTTAGAGGCTATTTTAAATACCATCCAAAACAGCATCAACTCGTCCGCTATACAAATACAAAAGACAATGAAATACTTTCAGATAATATTTCATTGGATCTTTTAGATGAACATTACTTCGTTCATTGTGATTTAGCACAAACCACAGTCTTTCTTCAAGCTAACTCCGTTGATGGGCAGTCCATTGCAGGCTGGTATCATACTTACGGCAATGGAAAAGTTTGCTGTCTAACACCTGCCCATAACAAGGAAGGTTTATTGGATCCAGGTTTTATGAACATACTGGAAAAATGCTTGGTTTGGGTTTCTGCATAAGAAATTTAGGAGTTACAATAAGAAAATGCAAGCACCATAAGTTATGAAGACATCAAAACCTGCTAGTTTTATAGCGTGATACACAATTCATTTAAGATAATAGGTACAGCGTTAATTTAATAGAATATTTGTGAATGGCGAAAGAGTGCTTTATATCAAAAAGACTCTTTCGTTTTTTATTTAGGGATATGTTGTATCTACTGTTCCAAAGTTAAAAGATACAACATGACAATTTTCATACTTGGTGTAAAACATTTAGAGCGCTTTGACAGGGCAGTACTAAATTGCACGAAGTCGTTATAAAGGCAAATGTTCGAATGAGTGTTACGAGAATTCATTTACCAGTGAAAAATAAGATTGTTTTGGAGAGGCATTCATTTGACTCTCTATGTTTGATGTTTGTAGAAATATGTCACTTGGGTAAAGGTATCTAATAATAGATAGCTATATTTTGTGTAAAGTATGAAAGCACTATATGAAGCTAGAAATAGAGGAGTGATTTGCTATGACATTAAGAATTGGGGTAATTGGTACAGGTGCAATTGGAAAGGAGCATATTAGAAGAATTACTTACAATTTCTCAGGTGGAAAGATAGTTGCAGTCACAGATATAGAGGAAGCATCCGCAAAATCTGCGATGGAACAGTTTGGATTAGATGCAGCTATTTATCCTGATGATAAAACCCTAATTGCAGAGGGAGATGTCGATGCAGTGTTGGTGACGAGCTGGGGACCGGAACATGAGGAAAGCGTGATTGCAGCAATAGAAGCAGGAAAATATGTTTTCTGCGAAAAGCCGCTTGCTACAACTATTGAAGGCTGTATGCGAATTGTTGAAGCTGAAATGAAACATGGGAAGCGATTAGTGCAAGTAGGGTTTATGCGCAGATATGATAGTGGATACTTACAATTGAAGGAAGCTATTGATAATAAATTCATAGGTGAGCCGTTACTTTTACACTGTGCCCATAGAAATCCAGAGGTTGACACAACTTATTCGACAGACATGGCCATTACAGATACGTTGATTCATGAAATTGATGTTTTACATTGGTTAGTGAATGATGACTATAAATCGGTACAAGTTATTTTTCCTAAAAAAACGCGTTACGCACATGAAGAATTAAGAGATCCTCAATTTGTTATTTTGGAAACTAAATCAGGGATTGTAATAAATGTAGAAATCTCTGTTAATTGCAAGTATGGCTATGATATTCAGTGTGAGGTTGTAGGGGAAGAAGGGATAGCTAAATTACCTGAAGTGCCTAGCATTACCTTTCGAAAAAATGGAGGAATTGGCTCCAATATTTTAATGGATTGGAAAGAGCGTTTTATGGATGCCTATGATACAGAATGGCAGGATTTTATAGATGCTATTAGAAAAACGGGTGAGCCAAATGGACCAACAGCATGGGATGGCTATATTGCTCAAGTCACTGCTGAGGCTTGTCTTAAAGCACAAAATTCAGGAAAGAAAGAAGATGTTTTTTTCCTTGAACAGCCTGACTTTTACAAGAAAAATCTTAGACCAGCAAATGTTTAACTATTCGTTCTAAACAAAATGGAGGGAAAAGGATGAAACTAGGAATGAATCAAGGTACTACTCTAGAGAACTCAAGTCTGGAGCTTGATCTTCAATTATTAGAGAAGTACGGCTATGATTATATTGAAATTCGTTCGATTGATAAATTGAAGGAATATTTACAATCACACACTATCCAAGACTTAGTAGATTTTTTTCAAACCCATCACTTAAAGCCATTATCACTCAATGCGCTAGTTTATTTTAATAATCGTACGGAAGAAGAATACAAAGCGTTGTTGGAAGAATACAAAGAAATGCTAGAGTATGCGCAAATGTTAAATATCGATAGAATTGTGGTTGTTCCATTGGTCTCTGAAAAGAAAATAGAGAGAGGGGAAATTAAACAAAGCTGTGTAAAAGTATTAACCGAGTTATCCGATTTAGCCAATCCATATGGAGTAAAGCTAGCGCTTGAATTTATT
This sequence comes from Bacillus sp. T2.9-1, assembly GCF_950097965.1. Classification (NCBI taxonomy): domain Bacteria; kingdom Bacillati; phylum Bacillota; class Bacilli; order Caryophanales; family Bacillaceae; genus Bacillus; species Bacillus sp. T2.9-1. The sequence goes on along the minus strand of NZ_CATNHG010000077.1, from coordinate 48,597 downwards.
GGCCATCCGCATGCAACCGTTAATACACTAAGCTTTGCTAATGAAATTGTAGCAGCCGTAAATCGTGAAAATGTTGGAATCGTATTTGATACCTTTCAGTTTTATGCAATGAATTCCACAATGGAAGATTTAAAAAATACGGATTTTTCCAAAGTATTCTTATTTCATATTAATGACGTAGAGGATTTTAACCCGGGGATTTTGTTAGATGAGGATCGTCTATATCCTGGTGATGGAGTGATTGATTTGCCTAGCATTCTTTCAATTATAAAAGAAAAAGGTTTTTCAGATCATGCTTCTATTGAATTGTTTAGACCAGAATATTATCAATTAACTGCAGAGGAAGTCGTGAAAACAGCTAAGAATAAAACACTTAAGGTGTTAAATCAGGTTTATTCAGTAGAGGAGATAAAGTGATATAAAAAAGGGGGACAACATTTATAAAGTGTGAAGACACTGTTTATAAATGTTGTCCCCCTTTTATTTTTTTAACTGCTTGATCATATTAAACCATTGAACGCCAGCATGATGGGAGTCGGCAATACCTTGATTTTGATAACCATTTTTCTCATAAAAAGGAATCAGCTCTTTGCGACAAGTTAGAGTGATGCTTAATCGCTCGCCTTTTGCTGCTATTTTTTCTAACTTTTTAAGCAAGATACTAGCGATGCCTTTTCTTTGGTAATTGGGATGGACTGCAATGCCTAAAATGCTTTGATGGCCCCCTTTTGGAGGATTTGGAACAGTTCTTTCGAATAAGTCATCGGTTATAAAGGCTTTCGAGATAACGGGTCCATTAACATACCCTATAACTACTCCGTTTTCTTCCATAATAATAAACGTATCAGGAATGGTTTCCATTCTATTTATAAAGGCTTTTTTTGTTGCTGCTTCTGCTGAAGTGAAAGCGATATTTTCTATTTCTAATAATGGTGGTAAATCCGATGGTTGGACATTTCGAATGAGCATTTTTATTTCTCCCTATTCTTCATTTGAAAAAACTATATAAGAAATAAACTAATTCTTCCTTCTTCATTATTAATAATATTATGCATTCTTGTACATATTTTTCAATAAAAAAAATCAAGTTAAGGATGAATATACAATAAGCCCCATAAAAATGAGAGAGACACTCATAAAAGATGTGTAAGTTAATCTGACAATATAGTATTTTTTTGGAAGAGGGCATGCTAAGATTATTTATAATTAAAAAGCGGAACTTAACTTCTGAATTTCGGGAATCGAAAACAAGTGTAGTTGTAACTGAATTTAGAAGTAGAAAGAGGTGGTTTAACTGCTTGATGCATCTAGAATACAACATAATGTAATAATAGAATCTTTTGGCGATTCAGCAATTGTTGTTCGTTTTGGTAATTGCATTGACTCGGGTATTCATCAAAAAGTGCAAATGATAACTAACTATTTAGAAAATCATGCTTTTCCAGGATTTATTGAATGTGTTCCAGCATATACAAATGTAACGGTTTATTATCATCCTTATTTAATTTATGAATCTTATAGAAAAACAACCAACCAATCTTTGTCTCCTTTTCTTATCGTGAAATCGCGAATGGAAGAGATTGTAAATCATCTTGAAGAAGCAGAAATGACCACCAATCGAAAAGTGGAGATTCCAGTATGTTATGGTGGAGAATACGGTCCTGACTTAGAATTTGTGGCAAGATATAATAATCTTACTGTTGATCAAGTTATAGCCCTTCATTCTAGTGGAGAATACTTTGTCCATATGATAGGTTTTGCACCAGGATTTCCTTTTCTAGGAGGAATGTCAGAAAAGATTGCGACACCAAGGCGTTCTACTCCAAGACAATTGATTCCTGCTGGGTCAGTAGGAATTGCTGGAGTACAAACAGGGGTATATCCTATTGCTACACCTGGAGGATGGCAACTCATTGGTAAAACTCCCTTGCAACTATTCTTGTCCAATAAAAATCCTCCAAGTTTACTTCAAGCTGGAGACATTGTGAAATTTTTTCCTATATCAGAAGAGGAATTCCTTTTCCAGAAGGAGGAAAAAGCATGACAATTACCGTACTTAATTCGGGCATGCTTTCAAGTATCCAAGATTTGGGGAGACATGGCTTCCAGAAGCATGGCGTGATCGTTAGCGGGGCAATGGATAGCTATTCTCTTAGAATTGGTAATTTAATTGTCGGTAATAAAGAAGAAGAAGCTGGCTTAGAAATTACTTTGTTAGGTCCTACACTTTTATTTGAAAATGATATGCTTATTGCTATTACCGGAGGAGATCTATCCCCAGCAATAGAGGGGAAGAGTGTTCCATTATGGCGTCCTGTTTTAGTGAAAAAAGGAAGTGTGCTAAATTTTGGAAAAATAAAGTCTGGATGCCGTGCCTACCTTTGTGTTGCCGGGGGATTCACTGTTCCTGAGATGCTAAATAGTAAGAGCACCTATTTACGTGCTCGTATGGGTGGTTATAAAGGCAGGCCCTTAAAAGCAGGGGATAGGATTGAGATTAATTCGATATCTCATCTTTCTGAGAAACTTATCATTAAACTCCAGAACAACAAAGCATTAAATGCATTTACTTCAACCAACTGGTTTGTAGATTTCCATAAATTTATTACATTTTCTAATGAATACAGAATACGAATTTTAGCTGGAAATCATTTTTCGATGTGCTCTACTAACAGTCAGATGAATTTTTATACTGGAAAATATACTGTGACTCCACAGTCTGATCGTATGGGGTATCGAATAAATGGGCCGGAAGTGAAACTAAACGAGAAATGTGAGCTGCTTTCTGAAGCGGTAACGTTCGGAACCATTCAACTTCCCCCTGACGGCAATCCCATAATTCTTGTTGCAGATCGACAGACAACAGGTGGCTATCCAAAAATTGCGCAAGTAGTTTCCGCGGATTTATCTTTAATAGCACAAATAAAGCCAGGAGAAAAAATTAGTTTTCAAGAAAGTACCCTACAAGAAGCAGAATACCTAATCATTCAAAAGGAAAAAGGAATGAGAGAGCTAGATATTTTTTTAAAAATGAAAATAAATGAAAATCGTTTCAACTAGGAGAGGTAAAGGATGCAAAATAAAAATAAAACGGTAATTAAATCAAAAGATATACTCACCCTTTTTATTACTTACCCAAAACTATCTTTTAATGAAATTATTTCCTTATCAGGGGTACCTAAGACATCAGTGCATCGTATGCTTGGTTCTTTAGAAGATATGGGTTTTCTAGAAAAGGATGAAGAAGGAAAGTATTCACTAGGGCTATTATTCTTGCAATTTGGTCAATTGGTTGCAGACAGACTTGATATTCGCCAAGTTGCCTTGCCTATTATGCGAAATCTACGTGATGAGGTGGATGAAGCGGTTAATCTCATTATACAAGATGGAAAAGAAGCAATTTATATTGAGAAATTGGATACGAATCATCCCGTTCGATTATATACAGCTATAGGTAGAAGATCGCCTTTATATGCTGGGGCATGTTCTCGCATTATATTAGCTTATCTACCTGAAGAAGAGAAGGAAAAGTATTTAGAAGAAGTTATTTTGGAGCCGATTGGTGAAGGAACTATTACAAACAAGAATGAACTTCGCTATCAATTAGAAGAAACCTGCAAAAACGGTTATACAGTTAGTAAATCAGAGCTTGAAAATTATACAGTATCCGTATCAGCTCCAATTTTTGATCATGAAGGAAAAATTATTGCTGGAATTAGTATTGCTGGTCCAGAAGTGCGTTTTCAAGAAGAGAAGCTTGATCTTTTTATTCAAAAGGTAAGAGAAGGGGCAAATGCAATCTCTGTAAAACTAGGATATAAAGTAGGCGTGCCACAGTAAAGAAGGAAAAATTAAATATATTCTGAATCTAGTATATGGAATAATTATCCACTGTAATGATTTATTATACAACAAAATGTAAAAATATTGTCAGAAGATCTAACAAAACATTTTACAATTAAATTTAACATGCTAGAATGAAACTCATAATAAATATTCGGAACTTAAATTCCAAATTTCAGAACTTGAACATTTATTATGGAAAATGATTACCAATTCCAACAAAATGACAAACTTTATCATTCAGAATATTTTTTACTTTAAAAATTCAAAAAATTTAAGATTATCAGATTTTTCAATTAGTTGTTTTCTGATATTTTGAATATAGAGGGGCTGATTTTTTGACAGAAGAAGTGTTAACTGTAAGAGATTTGGAAGTGGGCGTAACGGCGGGTGGAAGCTATATCAACATTGTAAATAATGTCTCTTTTTCGTTAAAAAAAGGGACAACCCTCGGAATTGTTGGTGAATCAGGATGTGGAAAAAGTATGACATCTCTCGCCTTGATGGGCTTATTGCCTCCTAATGTAAGCTATAAAGGTGGAATAATCAATTTAAAACAAAGAGACTTAACAAAACTTAAAAAGAAAGAGTGGAGGAAATTTAGAGGGAAAGATATTGCAATGATCTTCCAAGAACCGATGACCTCTCTCAATCCTGTTTATACAATTGGTTATCAAATAGTAGAACTTATTCGAAATCACCAAACTATAACGAAAAAACAAGCATATGAACGAGCCTTACATATGTTAGAGCTAGTAGGGATTCCTCGACCAACGGAAGTACTCCATGAATACCCACATCAATTATCTGGTGGAATGCGACAACGGGTGATGATTGCAATTGCATTATCTTGTAATCCAGACATACTTGTTGCAGACGAACCAACGACTGCTTTAGATGTAACGATACAAGCACAAATTCTGGAATTAATGAAAAAAATACAAACAGAGCTAGATATGTCCATTATTCTTATCACCCATGATTTAGGAGTAGTTGCGGAAATGTGTGACACTGTCATTGTCATGTACGCAGGAGAAGTGGTTGAGGAATCAAATGTAGTAGAGCTTTTTCAAAATCCTAAACATCCGTATACAAAGGGATTATTAGAAGCTATACCGGACATCGAAAATGAACGGGAATACTTATCCTCCATTCCAGGGGTAGTACCTTCCCCGGGGAATATGCCAGAAGGTTGTAGATTTGCACCAAGATGTTCTATGGTCCATGAAAGGTGCAAAAAGGAGCCTCCTACTTTTTCAATTAATGAGAAATCAACATGTAAGTGTTGGTTATATGATCAAGCATACGTAATGGAAGGAGTGCTTGCTGATGACAAATGAAGTTTTACTTGAAGTAAGGAATTTAAAAAAATATTTTCCCATTAAAGAAGGATTATTTGGAAAAAAAGAAGGCAAACAAGTGAAAGCTGTTGATGATGTTTCCTTTCAAGTTTATAAAGGAGAGACACTTGGGATAGTTGGAGAATCGGGTTGCGGGAAAAGTACGACAGGTAGATCGATTATTCGCCTTTTAGAACCTACAAATGGCGAAGTTTATTTTCAAGGGAAAAATATTGCAATGCTTAATAAAGAAAAGATGAGATTACTGCGCAAAGATTTACAGATAATTTTTCAAGATCCTTTTGCTTCCTTAAACCCACGCTTGAAAGTTGGAGAAATCATAGAGGAGCCACTAATCAATTTTTCTTTATATGATAAGCAAGAGAGAAGGAAAAAAGTACTGAAACTAATGGATCAAGTAGGGTTAACAGCTAGTCAGATTGATCGCTATCCCCATGAATTTAGTGGGGGACAACGACAAAGAATAGGAATAGCGCGTGCACTGGCAACAGATCCTAAGCTAATTGTGGCGGACGAACCAGTCTCTGCTTTAGATGTTTCTATCCAATCTCAAGTTCTTAATTTGCTAAAGGATTTACAGAAAGAACTGGGATTGACCTATATGTTCATTTCCCATGATTTAAGTGTCGTGAAACATTTTTGTGACAGAATAGGGGTTATGTATTTAGGAAAGATGGTTGAAATTTCGGATAAACAGAGCCTATATAATGATCCGTTACATCCATATGCTAAGGCATTATTATCAGCGTTACCGGTTCCAAATCCTTTGAAAAAACGGGAAAGGATTATTTTACAAGGGGATGTACCAAGTCCTTCTAATCCACCTGCAGGATGTAGCTTTCATACTAGATGTAATGAGTGTATGGAAGTATGTAAATCGGTTACCCCGAAATTACAGGAATTTTCAGATGGAAGATTGGTAGCATGTCATCTTTACAATAAAGAACTGAGTGAAAAAATTAGCTAATAGTAGAAATCAATAACTAGGAAAATGGGGGACAAAAAATGAGAAAAACAATTAGTTTTAAATTTATATCTATTGTAGTAATAGGTATATTATTATTGGCTGCATGTAGTTCAAATTCGTCATCATCAAGTAAAAGTGATGATAATTCAAGTGAGGAAAATCCTGTTACAGACAGAGGTAATGAGATTGTAATTGGGGTAGCTACAGAACCTCAAAACTGGGATCCAATTGATACGTTTCGTTTAGATTGGAGTACGGTAATGACCTCTGTTTATGAAGGGCTTGTTACGAGAACAGTAGATTTAGAGATTCAACCAGGATTAGCAACTGAGTGGGAATATATTGATGACAATACATTACAATTTAAATTGCGTGAAGGAGTTGTCTTTCACGATGGAGAGCCATTTAATGCTGATGCTGTTAAGTTTACTTTTGATCGCTTACTTGGTGAGGAAGGTGCAAAGGGACCGCAACAAGCTAATTATACATCAATAGATCATGTAGAAGTTGTGGATGACTATACAGTAAATTTCATTATGAAAACGAAGGATCCTGTAATTATCACAAAACTAGCAGGCTATGGAGCAGTAATCGTACCGCCTAAATATATTGAAGAAAAGGGCGATGAATTTTTCAATAATAATCCTGTTGGAACAGGTCCGTTTAAGTTAACAGAATACGAATCAAATAATAAAGTTGTACTTGAGAAAAATCCTGATTATTGGCAAGCAGAGCTTCCAAAGTTGGATAAAGTAACTTTTAGAATAATACCAGAGTCTGCTACGCGACTTGCTGAATTGCAAACAGGAAAAATTGATATTATGAAAAAAGTGGAAGTTAGCCAAGCTGAAACAGTGAAAGATAGTTCATTTTTGAATCTAATAGAAGTCGGAACACCAACTGCTAATGCCATTCGCTTTGACCTTAACGAAAAACCTACAGATGATGTTCGAGTGAGACAAGCTATTAATTATGCGATAGATAAACAAGCGTTAATTGATGAGATATTAAGTGGATATGGAAAACCGATTGCTTCGTTCCAAAGTGAGTTATCATTTGGGAATAATCCGGATTTAGAACCTTATCCATATGATCCTGAAAAGGCGAAAGAACTTCTTAAGGAAGCGGGTGTTGCAGAGGGAACAGAATTAGATTTCTATATTTCTGGAACAGATGCAACGTTTAAAGAAATTGCTCAAGCCGTAGCTTTCTTTTTAGAACAGGTTGGATTAAAAGCAAATATTAATAGTGTAGATAGTAATACATTAGGAACAGAATTAGTCCCTCAGGGTAACGCTGGTCATATGTGGCAACAAGGCTGGGGCGGATGGACATTAGATTTTGATAATACTGCTTACTTAATGTATCACGAAGGTGAATATTACAACCCTACTTTTAAAGATGATAAGGTAGAAGAATTGTTAACTGCTGAAAGAACCACTGTTGATCAAGAGGAACGTGAAAAGATTTTCATGGAGTTAACAGAAAGAATTTATGAACTTACTCCTGAAATTCCATTATATTCTACAGTTGATTTATATGCTGTGAATAATAGAGTGAAGAATTTCCAACCACCACATGATGACCGTATGTTTTTAGAAAATGTCACTGTTGAATAAAGAAAGAGACCTAAAGGATAGTATGGTTCATACTATCCTTTATCTTAAAATTAATAATTAGGTGGGATCCGCATTGATACAATATATTCTGAGGAGATTATTGCATACTTTATTTGTTATTTTTGCGATTTCTTTATTAGTCTTTTTCTCTATTCGGTTAACGGGAGATCCGGTTGCTGTAATGTTTCAGGCTGGAGAACCAACTAATGAAGCGATTGAACAAATAAAGAAAAGTCTTGGGCTAGATGAACCTTTATATGTCCAATATTGGATATTTTTAAAAGGTATCATAACGTTTGATTTAGGAACTTCCTTTCATTCAGGCCAATCAGTAAGTCACATGATTGAAGATAGAATGGGAGCAACAGTTATTTTAGCTTTAGGAGGAATTGTGGTAGCGATATTAATTGCCTTCCCAATTGGAATCCTCTCTGCTTTAAAGAGAGGAACATTTATCGATTTTTCAGGTCGTGTTTTTTCCTTATTAGGGGTTTCTTTTCCCAACTTTTGGTTAGGTATTATGTTAATGATTATATTTGCTGTCAATCTAAAATGGTTTCCTTCTTCGGGGTATGAAGGGTTTGAATACTTAATTCTTCCTTCTTTTACACTTGGATTAATTTTATCTGGAGTGTTAGCTAGACTAGTAAGATCCTCGATGCTTGAAACACTTAATCAACAGTATGTCTCAACAGCGAGATCCAAGGGAATAGCGGAATGGAGAGTTATACTATTGCATGCTTTCAGAAATGCACTAATACCAACCATTACTTTTCTTGGATTACAATTTGGCTCCTTGTTAGGTGGAACGGTTATCATTGAATTAGTTTATTCATGGCCTGGAGTTGGGAGACTAATTGTGGATGCCATTAATCAACGGGATTACCCTGTAATTCAAGGTGGCGTTATTGTCTTGGCTTTATTAATGGTAATAGTAAATTTAATTGTCGACTTAAGTTACAGCTTTTTTGATCCTAGGATTAAAGCAGGAGGGAGTGCAAAATGATGGAACCTTTAGTAGAAAAAGCTGAATCTACCATTCTTTCTAGTGAGATTGAAAAAAAGAAACAGTCAAAAATAATGAAGTTTTTGGTGTTTCTGAAAAATAATTTAGGGGGAATGATCGGTTTATTGCTTGTACTGATAAGTGTCATGTGTGCTTTTTTTGCCCCATTAATTGCACCAATGGATCCTGGAGAAGCAAGTTTGACAGCTAGATTAGCTCCTCCTTCATGGATTGATGAATCAGGAGAATCAAGTTTTTTTCTAGGTGCAGATCAATTGGGAAGAGATCTCTTTAGTAGAATTATTTATGGGGCAAAAATCTCTTTAACAGTTGGCTTTTTTGGAGTCCTTATAGCGCTAGTTATTGGAACGGTATTAGGATTGGTATCTGGTTATTTCGGAAAATGGCTTGATGATATTATTATGCGTGTGGCTGATGTTCAGCTTGCATTTCCTTTTATTTTATTCGCAATTGTTATTATGAGTGTATTAGGAACAGGTATTTGGAATATTGTGCTTATTCTTGGCTTAACCTATTGGGTGGGATTCGCTCGATTAATCAGAGGTCAAGTAATCACGCTTAAAGAGCTAGAATATGTTCAAGCTGCCAAAGCTGTAGGAGGCACTAATTTTTCTATTATTAGGCGACATATTTTCCCTAATATTATTTCCTCTATATTAGTACTCGGCACCTTGTATATAGCTGAATTCATACTTTTAGAAGCGTCCTTAACTTTTTTAGGGCTTGGGGTAGACCCTACAATTCCATCATGGGGTGGAATGTTGGCGGATAGTAGAAATTATATAGCATCTGCATGGTGGACGTCGACTTTCCCAGGTATTGCTATTATGTTGACAGTATTTGGTTTTAATCTACTTGGAGATTGGCTTCGAGATAAATTGGATCCAAATTTAAAATTATAAGGTTGGGATGATATGAGGGATCTAAATTCTTTATGGAAGATAGGCGGATTACTTGCAGACAATAATAATGATGGAGTTCCTGATGGGGTAAATGTTTGTATTTGCTTAAAAGAAGATTTTATTCCAATAGCACTAATCGATTTTTGTGGAAGACTAGGCTTTGAAACAACAGCTCTTTCTTTTGATTTTTTTAAAGAATCAACAAAGTATGATTGGAGAATTTATTTTGAAAAAAATGACGTAGAAACGGCATGTCAAATTGATGCAAGTGGAAATCTAGTATTCACCTATAATAATGGAAAGGATTTGGATAAGCTGATTCGCTATTTTGCACATTATTGGCCAGGTGAAAATTTAGATGGACCAGTTTATAAAGTCGGCTTTCAGGAAAATGAATTTTTTGCATATGCAATAGATGGAAAGAGAATGCATCTACCCATTCCTGTCACTTCTATAGAAAAAGAAACTGAATATTATCCTATTCAGTCTTTATCTGATTTTTGGGATGGAATTGGTTTTACGAAGGTTAAAGAAGCAGCGCCTGCAAAGGAAACAAAGGTTGGTTTTCGTTTCTTACAACCTTGTACTAGCAATCTTATAAGGGAGGCATGTTATTTAGCTGCTAGAATCGGCATGATGTCTACAGAGCTTCATTTCCCTCTGACTGACAGTATTTGCAAGGACGGAATTACGATTGAATTTATTGATAGTAAGAGAGAAGAGGAAATTGTTTTTTTGCCGAACACTCAAATACTTCAGTTTAAAGGAAAATCTGCGATTCTTCCAAAAATGGTGAATTTTTTCAGTAGTAGCAAGCACTATTCTGAAGGGGGATCCTATCTATCATGGGAACAAGAGCTGGAAGATAATAATAAGGCAATGAAGGAAGAGGTGATGTTTCATCTAAGATGGGAGGATAAAGGGGAAGTACAAAGAATGATAGAGCTATGTCAGCAACAAGCAAGCATTTATCAAGGGAGAAAAGATCTTATGATTGAAATCTTTCTATCGGAACCAACAGAGGTTCGAAAACAAGTGAAAGAACAAGTAGAAGAAATATTCGACACCAACCATGTAAAAGTTCGTTCTGCTTTCAAACCTGGATTTTTCTGGATTGAGGAAGAGATTCTGCCACTATTAAAGCAACATGCTGACAATATTAGCCACATAATGATTGAATGTGAAAAAGATTTATTAGCAGGAGTAGAATTACCAATTAGATGGATTCAAGAGTTATATCCAGTTGATTTATTAATAGAAAGAGAGATAGGAATTTTAGAGGAAAATATTCATTTTTCTCTAGTAGAAAGTCCTCCTTCTACCTATTGTTTGACAGCATATAATAGAGAGCAGCAAATAATCGTACGTGAAAAGCTGACCGTTCCTGTTCGTGAATCTCCCTATATAGATAAGGGTAAGAAAGTTTTCCCTACAACAGGATTGCTACGGATTAGAGAAAATGACAAATGCCTTTATGAAAAGTTACATATGACCGACAGAGAATCTTTTTATTTTTATTACCAACATGAAGTGATGGAGTTACTATTTAAAGAGATTGGCAATATAGAAGAAGGCCAAGGATTTTCCAAACCATTATTTGATCGAATAGATGTTTATGCAACGATGAGTGAAGAAGAAAGAAAGCTTTTTCTGAATGAAGAACGAATCTCCTCTATGGAGGCATTGCATGAAGATATCTATTTTAATACATTAGATTACTTTATGCTAAAAGGGGAAGAAACGGTTGGGAAGGGTTATACTGCCCCTGGGGGTGTGCACCCTTTTGTGAAGGCAGTAAAAGCTGCGACTCCCTTTGCCGAAATAATTGCCTACAGGTGGCAATCAAAGAGTAAAGATAGGTGGCTAACAGAAAAAATTGATTTTACGAAGAATGGTGATGCTAGATTTGCTTACCTAGTAGATGTAAAGACGAACAAGCGTAAAAAGGTTGCTATTAAAGTAAATAAAATTTATAAGCACAGACAATCAGAACAGATACGGGAATGGTATCCTGCTGTTTCTTATAAAGGGAATCCGTTGCAAATACTAGAGGTTACTGCTCCAATGAAGGAAGAGTTTCATTCTTCCATAAAACTATCCATCTATAAACCTACTATCTTTATTGAAGCAGGACATCATGCGAATGAAGTGTCCAGCACACCTGCTATTTTGGAGTTAATTCAGGAAATAAAAACGGATGTGTTACAAAAGGTTAATCTTGTCGTACTTCCTATGGCAAATCCTGATGGGAGAGAATTACATAGAAAAATGACAAAAGATAATCCGGAATGGAAACATCATGCTGCCCGCTATAATGCAGTGGGATTGGAATATCGTGATGTCCTTTACCAGGAAACAGAGTTTGGAGAGGCTGATGTTATTCCAGCAGTGATGAAAAAATGGGCACCAGATGTAATCGTTGATGGACATGGAATCCCTTCACATGAGTGGGTACAGCCATTTGCAGGATATAATAGTCCTCCAAGATTTCCGGTTTCATACTTTATCCCGAATGCCCTAATATACGGAATAGGTCGTCAGTTAAATAATAGTTCCCTCCATGTTGAGAATTTGAAGAATATTATAAAAAGTATTCAACAGAAAATTGTAGGAACGGATATTCAAAAAAAGAACCATTATTGGCTAAATCGATACAAAAAATATGGTCATAATTGGATTCCTGATATTTTCCCCCTTCAATTGCATGAGGATTTGATTTTTTACGTCTGGAATGTAGAAGCTAATGCTTCTGCGACCAGTGCCGTGTCTAGATTTCCAGATTGGATAGCAGCTGATATTATATCAGAAGCAGCAGACGAAACAGTGTATGATAAAACATTAGAAGCTTGTATAAAAGCACAAAAGCTTTTTCATACAGCTATTATTGAAACGATGATTCAAGGTAATATACGAGTGAATCATCGAGTTAATAAGAAGAAGCGTGCAATATATAGAGAAAGACCAATAAGACTTAATGAGGTGCAGTAATATGAAAAAACTACTACTAACTGGATTTGAACCATTTTTAGATTTTCCCATTAATCCTACAAAGCAAATTGTAGAAGAATTGGATGGAACTGCGATAAATGATTATATAATAGTGGGTAAAATTCTTTCGGTTGATTTCTCCAAATCTGGTAATGAAATATTAGATCATTTTGATTCGGTTACGCCAGATGCCGTCATTTCTTTAGGATTATCCGGTGGCCGATTTAAAATTACACCAGAACGAATAGGGATTAACTGTAATGATGGAGCCAAAGATAACAATGGCAATCAGCCAGTTGATGAAAAAATAATAGAAGAAGGACCTGATGCAATCTTCAGTACGCTTCCTATTCGCAAAATGGTACAATCACTTACAAAAAATGGTTTGCCAGCTGATATTTCCAACACAGCAGGTACCTATCTTTGTAATCATGTTATGTATCGAATGTTATATCATATTAAGATAAATCAACTTAATGTGAAATCTGGATTTATTCATATTCCGGCTTCCCATGAACTTGCTATTCAGCATGGGAAAATACCAAGTATGTCTCATGCTGATTTGGTTAGAGGGATTCGATTGTGTATCGAGGAGATGTGAGAGTGATATATCACATTCTATCTCGTGTTAAGCTCAGTTATGAGAGATCGGCCATGCCGGTCTTTTTTTATGAATCTAATAAGTATTAATACTTTATCAATTAAAACATTTTTTCACTATTATTTTTGTAATTTTAAAAGGTAACAATCATAAGAATATAGAATAAATAGGATGAAAAATAAAAGGCAAAAGGAAAGGAATGTAGATAAGGCGCTTCGTTTAGATGTATATCCATTCACACTAGTGTCGCATAAATAAGTTCTGAATTTTCAGTTTTAAATTTCCTCAATTTTTAAGAAAAAATGAAAACACCAAAACTAAGGTAGTAAACATCCATTTTTTTACTATAACCTGTGACTTATCCAACAACGACTGTTAAAGCCCTTATGGCACGCACTTTCCTTTGATTTTGCGTAACCAAATGTTTGCGGATTTCCATAAAGCTGCTTTTAAATAGCGACTAATTTGTAAATAACTTCGGTCGCTACTCGAGTTCAACTGGGCCAATACGTTCAAACAATACACAATCATCGCTATATACACTTGATTGTGTACAGCTTGCTCACTATGACCATAGAACTTTTTGATATTCAAATGTTGTTTCATCCATTTGAAAAAGAGTTCAATCGCCCAACGTGATTTATAGATTTCTGCGATTTCGTCTGCACTTAAATCAAATCGATTCGTTAGTAAGGTTAGCTCTTTGCCTTTTGTATCAAGTAATTTCAGTCGACGAAACACGTTTTCTGAACGGTTTTGAGTTGTACCAATCACCACCATATCATCCGATAAAACCGTGGAATGTGTAGGCAGTGTAAATGATTCAAGTACTCGTACTACGGCATTTTTGCCAAGTCTTGTGACAAAGAAATAGCCATCATCCGTCATGCGATCAAAACGTTCGTAGTCTAAATAACCACGGTCGAATACGTACATGCATTCTTTGTCGTCCATGAATATTTCTAGCTGACCTCGATCGTGTTCGATGGCATTCGTAAGCACTCCTTTATCTGGATAAGAGAAACCCTTTTCCATGAACACGAGGCGTAAGTGAAGCTTTACACCCGATTTTGTCTTTCGAAACTCTGCCCACGTATGATTGGTTAAATTAAGTGGGGGTGTACTCGAATCAATGATTTTCAGTGGTGTCGAAATCTTTCTTCGTTTTTCAAAATCTGTTTTCTTGTGGATTTGGGCGACCAAATCTAAAAAAATCGTTTGAAAGAACTCTGTTGGAATGGTATTGATTCGTCTTCCTAATTGGGAGAAGCTAATCGAGTTCAACCCTGTAGCACATTGCAAATCGTCTGAAAATACAGCGTCACTCAAAGCCCGTAAACTCTCGGTCTCATGGAGCTGCGCATACAAAAGAAGTTTCAAAAAGGAAACCATATAAAGCTTCTTTGTATAGTAATTTAATTGATGTGTTTTCACCTGTTCTTCTAATAATGTCTGATTAAGCGGTGAAAGCCATTGTTCAAATGATGTTTTTCGTGTAAACTTATCCATGCGTAGGTCCTTTATTTTGGATTTGGATAGGTTACTACCTCCCAACCATTATAAAGGATTTTTTTATGGAAAAATTAAGTTGCAGAAAATTCAGTTTTAAAATTTGTGTTGAATTATTTTAGAGCGACACTAGTGAGTAAGTATATGAAAAATATTCTCCGATAAAGGTGTTGATTTGAATGAAGTTTGGCTGTTGTGCTGCTATTGATAAGGCAGAGGCTCTGTATAAAGCGGGCTATGATTTTATTGAATGTACCGTTGTTTCTCTCATGCCAGAGGAAGGCGAAGAAGTATTTAAAAACATCTTTAAGAAATATAAAGAATCCCCGATACCGATTGAAGCGTGTAATATTCTCCTTCCAAGCGATTTGAAAATTGTTGGAGAAAACGTGAATAATCAGCGAGTGAAAAATTATCTTTCTTCGGCATTAGAACGTGTACATCGAATTGGCGCAGATACTATTGTATTCGGAAGTGGTGGTGCTAGAAGTTTGCCTAAGGGATTTCCGAAAGAAAAAGGGGAAGAACAAATTGCAGCCTTTTTGTCGATGGTTACAGATATTGCCGAACAGCTAAACTTAACAATTGTCATTGAACCACTAAACAAAAAGGAATCTAATGTGATTAATAGTGTACCTGAGGCGGTTGAATGGACAAAGAAGATAAATCGAAAATCTTTAAGAGCGTTAGCTGATTTCTATCATATGGAAGAAGAAAATGAACCACTTACCAACTTATATGAACATAAAGACTTTATTTCACATATCCATGTTGCCGATTCTAATAGGTTTCCTCCAGGTACTGGCACGTATCCATATTCAGCGTTTGCTAATTACATTCACAAAGCAAACTATGATGGCAGAATCTCCATCGAGTGTAACTGGCGGGATTTTGAAGAAGAAATTGGGCAATCCCTTGATTATTTAAAACAGTATTTATCTTCGGTATAAGGGAAATATGTACATTATCTTTTTTAGCGCCCTTTAATCTGGATATCAGGGCGCTAATTTATCTCTTCTAATGTTAAAAGCAATTATCACATTGTAACATTCCTACCTAAATTCTCCTCCTAAGGAAATCTCTAGCTAACTAACTCAATTGGTTAACAATTCCATCAAAAATCTCAATCCTTATCTAGCAAAGCTTTCACCTAGCAATCTCTCTATTACCACTTTTTGGACGATGAATAGAAATATTACATCTGATAGCTTAGTAGTAGACACAGAAACAACTACTAGGAGGTAATAGAATTTGAAGAAACTAAAGAAGCTAATAGTAGCCGCTGGAATAGTGTTATCTTTTTTAGCTTTTACATTAATAGAAGAAGCAGAGGCAGCAACGAATCGGACGATTCAATCTGGAGACACTTATTGGAAAGTAGCTACAGGATTTGGGATTCCTGTCAGTGATTTAATGAAGGCTAATAATAATAAACCGTTAATGACAGGTCAAAATATGATTCTACCAAATGCAACAGTAACACCTGCTGATAAAGATTTAATGGCACGATTGGTACGTGCGGAGGCAGTTGGAGAACCTTATGCTGGGAAGGTTGCAGTGGCAGTTGTTGTTCTGAATCGTGTGAAAAGCAACGAATTTCCAAATACAATTCGTAATGTCATTTATGAAAAATCAAATGGCTATTATGCATTTACTCCAGTTCAAAATGGGGAGATAAATAAAGCTGCTGATGCAGAGTCAAAAAGAGCGGTGAATGAAGCCATTGCTTTAGGCAGCCAAGGAAATGGTTCTCTTTATTTCTTTAATCCAAAAACAGCCAAAAGTGACTGGATTTTAACACGAGAAGTAACGGTTACAATTGGAAATCATCGTTTTGCTAGATAAATAGTAATAGAAGCGCCAGTCTTAATAGATTGGTGCTTTTTTGGACTATTTTTGTTAAAATGGAATGTAGAACATTTAAACAGAAGGGATAAACCATATTGAAATGGAGTTATGTAAATCGTTGGATCTTTGATAAACCACTAAAAAATAGAACCTCCTTAAACATATACGAAGTCGATAAATGTCTTGGCTTTGGTGCATATGGGATGATTTACTTGTGCACAGATAAACGCTCAGGAAAGAAATATGTAGTGAAACAATTGCGGCCAAGCAAAGGGAAAAAACAGCGCGAGTGTGAACGTTTTAAGGATGAAGCAGCGTTATTGAGAAAAATAGAGCACCCCGCGGTCCCAGCTCTAATCGAGGAATTTAAAATAGGAACTCTACATTATTATGTGATGGAATATGTAGAGGGAGATAATATAGAAGATTTATTATTTTATCAAAATCAAAAGTTCACAGAAATAGAAGCGCTAGACCTGATGACTCAACTTCTCTCTATTATTAACTATCTTCATCAACACAAAATCTTTCATTTAGATATTAGACCACCAAATGTTCTTGTTAGAGAAGGTATAGTGTATTTAATTGACTTTGGTCTTGCTAAGCAAGTGGAAGATGAGGAGAAAGAAATGAGTAATTATCGTCAAGATGATTACTATGATTTGGGACAGATACTTTTGTTTTTATTGTATTCAGAGTTTAAAGGGAAGAAAAGCAAAAAAAGGACATGGCTTGAGGAATTAACGTTGCATCCTGCAACAGTAAAGCTTCTTAAAAAATTGTTAGCTATTTCCGAACCTTATACGAATGGGAATAAAATTGAAAATGATTTAAAAAGTGTGAGGGAAGCTTTAAAAAAATGTATAAACTAAAAAATCTTGTACATCTGAGTACAAGATTTTTTAGTATTAACTACTACTATGCTTCCGGCGCTTATAATAATGGCTCCCACCGTATGGATTGCGTTTTCTATAATCAGAGCTGCTGTAGCTTTTGTGTTTGTGATAACCTCTTCGGTCACTACTGCTATATCTTTTATGACGACGGCTTTTACTGTAGCTGCCCGAAAATTGCTGTATTTTCCTCATGATTTTTCTAAACAAAGTATCACCTCTTCTGATATACGGATTTAGATATTATTTTATCAAACAACGCATAGATATAACGAAAATTTACAAAAAAAATACATGATTGTAATAAAAAAGATTGAATCGTAATAAAATAGTGCTTACAAAAAATATGTGCTTAATCGCACTAAGTATATCGGATTTGTTATATAAATATTGCGTTCTAGTAATAAATATAATAATATTATTAATATTCTAAACAATTCGTTTTATTTGCGATGGTAGCTTCTTTTAGACTATATCGGAAAAGGGGTAATTGGGATCAAATCAATACAGAATTAGAACAAGGACTTGACCAATATTGGACAGATGCGAAATCTCTAGATGATGTCCTGGCAGAATTAGAAGAGAGTGTTTCTCCATTATTGGAAGGTAGATATCCAAGTGAATAAATAATAGATGTAAAAAAGGATTTTTACAAAATTCACAGAAGCTATAATCTATGAGTAAAGCAATTTAAGAAAATAGTAAAAGAATAATAGGAGAGGGGTTTAAATGAATGAAGAAAGTAGAAGAAATCGCAACGAATAAAGTGAAAATTAATGATCGATTTTGGGGGCGATATTTAGAGGTTGTACGGAATCATGTCATCCCTTACCAATGGGATGCATTGAATGATCGATTACCAGATACTTCCCCAAGCCATGCCATTGAAAATTTTCGAATTGCAGCAGGGGAATCTTCTGGTGAATATTATGGAATGGTGTTTCAAGACAGTGATATTGCTAAATGGCTGGAAGCTGTTGCATATAGTTTAGAAAATGAGCCAAATGAGGAACTAGAGAAAACGGCAGATGAAGTAATCGCTTTATTAGGCAGAGCGCAAGATGAAAATGGATATTTAAATACTTATTATACAGTTAAAGAGCCTAATAACAGATGGACGAATATTCGTGATAATCATGAATTATATTGTGCTGGACATTTAATAGAAGCAGCAGTAGCATACTATCAAGCTACAGGAAAGAAGCAATTCCTTGATATTATGTGTAAATATGCGGATCATATTGATAGCGTTTTCGGTCCGGAAGAAGATAAGTTAAAGGGATATCCAGGACACCAAGAAATTGAGTTAGCATTAGTTAAATTATATGATGTAACAGGGCAGGAAAAATATCTGAACTTAAGTAAATATTTTATTGATGAACGGGGAAAACAGCCTCACTATTTTGATATAGAGAAAGAGAAACGAAAAGAAACAAAACCGTTTTGGTTTAACGACGATTATGCTTATCATCAGGCACATAAGCCAGTAAGGGAACAAAAAGAAGCAGTTGGCCATGCAGTTAGAGCTACTTATATGTATACAGAAATGACCGATCTTGCATTGAAAACGAAAGATGAATCCCTAAAAAAAGCATGTGAAGAACTTTGGAATAATGTCACCCAAAAGCAAATGTATGTGACTGCAGGCATTGGTTCCATGGAGTTTGGTGAATCTTTCTCCTTCAACTATGATTTGCCAAATGATTTGTCCTATACAGAGACATGTGCTTCTATTGCTTTAGTTTTCTGGGCTAACCGTATGTTACAGCTAGAAGCAAATAATAAGTATGCTGATGTAATGGAACTGGCTCTTTATAATGGTACCATTAGCGGAATGGATTTAGATGGTAAGAAATTCTTTTATGTCAATCCATTAGAAGTTTTACCAGAAGCTAGTGATAAAAGAAAGGATAAAAAGCATGTGAAATCTGTTCGCCAAAAGTGGTTTGGCTGTGCATGCTGCCCTCCGAATTTAGCAAGGTTAATTGCATCTATTGGCCATTACATTTATTCACAAAAGGAAAAAGAACTATTTGTCCATTTATATATGGGAAGTGAGACAAATGTTCAAATCGCAAATAACCAAGTTAAGCTTGTTCAACAAACGAACTATCCGTGGGATGGAAATGTCTCAATGATTGTTTCTCCGGAAAAGGAGGAAACCTTTACTATGGCACTGCGCATTCCTGGTTGGGCAAAAGGAACAGTGGTGATGCTAAATGGGGAGATAGTAGATCATTTTCCACTAATGAAGAATGGTTATGTATATATTAATCGTAGATGGAAAGAAAATGACCATATTGAATTATCTCTCCCAATGGTAGCAGAACGTATCCAATCGAATCCACAGGTACGCCATAATGTTGGGAAAGTGGCTATTCAACGTGGACCAGTGGTTTATTGTCTAGAGCAAGTAGATAATGGAGAAAATTTACATGGCATTATCTTACCAAGAGATGCAGAGTTAAAAGTAGAATATGACCCAGAATTGCTTGAAGGAGTTGTTAGTATTACTGGGGAAGCGGAACGACTAGACCAAAGCAATTGGAATAGCGAGCTGTATCGTACAGTTGAGGACAGTACTACGAAAGTACAATTGAAAGCGATTCCGTATTATGCTTGGTGTAATCGCGAACCAGGTGAAATGATCGTTTGGGTGAATGAGAAAAAATAGCAGAGGGATATCTTTTAAATAATATCATCAAATGTTTATTAGTTACTGATTTTAATAGGATGGGAGAAGAGAGGTAGGGGTTCATTCCCTTCCTCTCTTTTTGTAGTATAGATTATATGCATATTTTTATAAGAGATGGTCCTTATTGAATACATCATAAATAATTTCCTATGATAAGAATCAATGACACAAAATATGGTATGGTAATATGAGAAGGTATGCTAGGAGGAAAGAGAGGGATTATTCGTGAAAAAAAATATATGGATTGGATTTATTATTGGTGTTGCTACGGTGTTAATCATCGGAGCAGGAATTGTATTAATTGGTAATTATTCTTTCCAAAAGGCAACTGAGGCAAAGTCTGAGAAAATTGTTAAAGAAGAATCAAATGGGAAGGAAACAGAAGAGAAGGAAGAGGCAGATAGTGGTAATGGTAATGTATCCTACAGTGTCGAACAAACTTCCTTGATTTTAACAAAAGAGGATGGATCAGAACAAATATTTGAGCATGATAATGCTTTTGGGAAGATGGAACCTGTTGATTACTCGCCATCTCGTGAAAAAGTCTTGTTAACACCACAATATGGATGGGAAGAAGGTGGGGCGCTTTATGTCTATTCAAAAGAAAATGGACTAAAGGAATTAATCAATGTCAAAGCTACTTCAGGAGAACAATATTATCCAAGTGGAGCTCTTTGGTTAGATGAGCGCTATATTATCTATATTAATAGTTATATGTATGGGACGATTCCTAGTGGAGAATTACAGATTTATGATACGGAAACAAAGCAGATATTGCCACTTGAATTATTTAAAGGCGATGCAGTCTTGCAACTTTCACGCGTAAGTGATGTAGATAAACCTTATATTGTAATGAGCGGAATCCAGTTTACAGATGAAATGTTAAATGATAGTAAAGCTTATGTGGAGAAACATGATATCGAAGAAATTCTTGAAATGATTGAATAATGGATAGGAGTGTTATCCGCTCCATACCACTTGTTTATAAAAGATTGTTTTTCTATATACTATTGTGGAAATAAAAAAATTTAATGAATTGGTAAGACGAAGCAGGGTGAATCACAGCCATTTGAAACAGACCTTTTATAAACTAATAAAACCCCGAACAACCATAGGATTTCCATATGGTTGTTCGGGGATAGCTATGTCCAAACCACTATTTTAATTATTCAATAAGACCTTCCTCTTTCAAAAAGTCTACTGCAACATCTTCATATTGTTCTTTGTCAATATCAACACGTGCATTTAGTTCTTGCATTTTTTCATTATCGATTTTTCCGACAAGCATTCCTAATACTTCTTCTAATTCTGGATGTTTTTCTAATGTTTCTGCTCTAATTACTGGTGTTGCGTAGTAAGGAGGGAAGAAGTTTTGATCATCTTCTAGAACCTCTAAATCAAATGCAGGGATACGTCCATCTGTTGAAAATGCATCAATTACATCGACATCTCCGTTTTTAATCGCACTATACATAATGCCAGAGTCCATTGCTTGGGTATCTTTGAATTCTATCCCATAAGTATCAATGAGACCTGGATAACCATCCTCTCTTTCAAGGAATTCTGGTTCAGAGCCTAATGTAAGTTCCGGAGCCATCTTTTTTAAGTCCGAAATAGTTTGGATGTTATACTTTTCAGCGTCTTCTTTTCGAAGTGTTAAAGTGTATGTGTTGTTAAAACCAAATGGCTCTAGCCAAACTAAATTATAGTCTTCTTTAAATTTCTTTTTTACAATGTCATAGGCTTCATCGGGATCACTAACCATGTCCTCTTTTAGAATGCTTAATAATCCTGTTCCTGTATACTCCATGTACATATCATAATTGCCTGTGTTAACTCCTTCAAATGCTGGAGCTGTCCCGCCAAGAAAAGATTCATAGTTTACCTTTAAATCGGTATGCTCTTCAATCAGATGCCCCATCACATAAACCATAATTTCTTGTTCGGTGAAATTTTTACCAGTGATGGTGATGGTATCTTCTCCGCCTTTTCCATTGCTGAAATTTGCAATGACAGTTGACAGTGGGACTAAGACTATTATGGCTGCTATTATCCATATTCGAATACGGCTTTTATTTTTATTTCCTTTTTTACTACCATGTAGACCTTGAGGCGTTACATCCGCTTCCAATACTTTCAATAAATAATCAAATATAATCGCCAATAGAGCAGAAGGAATGGCACCAGCAAGTATAAGCCCAGTATTATATGTTTGTAACCCACGGAAGATTAAATCTCCTAAACCGCCTGCGCCAATGAGTCCAGCAATCGTTGCCACACCAATAATTAAGACAGTTGCGGTTCGGATTCCTCCCATGATTACTCTTAGGGAAAGTGGTAATTCAACCATCCACAGCACTTGGCGATTGGTCATGCCCATCCCAACGCCAGCTTCTATTGCGGATCGTTCTACTCCGATAATTCCTAAATATGTATTGCGCAAAATAGGTAATAAGCCATAAACAGTTAAAGCAATAATGGCTGGAAGCTTACCAGTTCCGATGAATGGCACTAAAAACACTAGTAGCGCAAGACTTGGTATTGTTTGAAAGACGCCAGCTACTCCGATGATGGAGTCTGCGATTTTTCTATGGCGAGTTAAATAAATTCCTAGAGGAACGGAAATCACAATTGCAATGGCAATCGAAAGAAGAGATAAGTACATATGCTCTAAAATTAAGTTCCAAATTGTTGGCCAACGGTTTATAAAGACATCTATTGTCTCTGTAATTATATTAGGAATGGTTCAAACCTCCTTCACCAATTTGATCAGCGATGTACTCAACAAGGCTTGCACGATTGACAATCCCAACAATTTTTGAATCCTTATCAATTACTGGCACAAAACCATATTTGGATTCATTTACTAGTTGAAAAGCCTTTTCTGTCGGTTCATCCAGTTTGAGTGTGTTTACATTGGTGTCCATTATATCTTTTAATGTTAATTCCTCTTCATTGTATCGTTTTTGTACTTCCCAAACAGTAGCAATACCAAGGAAGGTATTAGCATTGTCTGACACAACAAGACTATCTACCCGTTTTCTTCTCATTAATTTCAATGATTCAGCAAGACCACGTGATTGGCCGGCACTTACGGGGGTAATCATTAACTTTTTCAATTTTGGTAAAGAAATATTTTCTTGTAATCGATCTTCTCCGATAAAATTACGAACAAACTCATTTGCTGGATGACGCAAAATATTTTCCGGTCGATCCAGTTGCACGACTTCTCCGTCTTTCATAATACAAATGCGATCCGCAATTTTTAAGGCCTCATCCATATCATGTGTTACAAAGACTATCGTTTTTTGAATTTCTTGCTGTAATCGAACTAATTCATCCTGAAGCTGCTCTCGACTGATAGGGTCCAAGGCGCTGAATGGTTCATCCATCAGGATTATTTTTGGCTCAGCAGCAAGTGCCCTGATAACACCAATTCTTTGTTGCTGTCCACCACTTAGTTCAGACGGATAGCGATCACCGAAAATTTCTGGATCAAGCCCAACCATGTTCATTAAATCATTGATTTTATCCATGTATTGTTCTTTTTTCCATTTTTGAAGTCGCGGAACGAGCGAGACGTTTTCTTTAATCGTCATATGGGGTAACAAACCTATTTGCTGAATGACATAGCCAATAGTTCTGCGGAGTTTTACCGGATCTTCAGTGGAAATATCTTTTCCTTCAATGGTAATGGAACCACTGGAAGGTTCAATTAGTCGATTGATCATCCTCATTGTTGTTGTTTTACCAGAACCACTTGGTCCAATTAGAACAAGCAATTCACCTTCATTCACTTGAAATGAAATATTTTTAAGTGCTTTAAATCCATCTTGAAACGTTTTAGTAACTTCTTTAAATTGGATCAATTTCTACGAACACCTCCAGACTTTTCTTTAAAACTAACTACCCGATTTTGCTAACTAAATAACCAACTTTTTTTAAAATTTATCTTACAGCCATTAACTAGTATAACATTATTTTCGGAAAAATGGGTCCGAAAAGGGATTGTTATGGGAATGTCTCTTGTAGATAAATAAGTTTTTGACTTATGTGAGAAAGTATTTGTGAAATTATTATTCTTATTAGGGAGAAAAAAATGATAAAAAAAAGATTTCATAGAGAAAGGGAAGAACAAATAAGGTTTGTCAAATAGGTCAGATAGCCGACTTATAGACAAACCTTCGTTTTATATTTTTTTAAAAACTAACAGGTTTCTTCATAAATTGTTTAGGTGTAATTCCTGTATACCTTTTAAACACCTTCGTGAAATAGCTTTGATCGGTAAAATTTAATAGGGAGTGAATATCGGATAAGGAGTGTTCGCCGAATGTCATGAGTTTTTTAGCTTCTTCAATTTTGGTTTGCTGAATATATTCACTGATTGGGATTCCCACTTCTTTTTTAAATAAATTGGACAAATATTTGGGGCTCATATTCAAATGTTCTGCGATGGACTGTAAAGATAGTGGTTCATAGATATGCTTGTAAATATAATTTTTACATTGAAAGATGGGTCTCGAGTGATTTTCTCTTTTGGCTTTTTCTACCCTACTTGCAAACTCATATAAAATATTTTCTGTGAAAAGATGAATGTCCTCTATATCTTGCAATTCTTCCAAGTCTTGAATAAAACTGTCTCCTAAAGAATAAGCAATCTCTGGATGAAGTCCACCTGAAATGGCTGCACGAGTAGCAAGTGTAATGGTTGCAATGGATAAATTTTTTTGGTTTCTTACTTCATTTTTTTTGGAAAGTTTTCCAAAATCAAAAGAAGTGTTTTCTTTAAATGCTTTCCAATAAGGAAGAAGCTTTTCTTTATGTCCATCCATTATATATTGATAGACTTTTTTTTCAGCAATAGGATCATGGTGAAAAGAGGAGTTTTGATGTATTTCTAACATATGTTTATTACACATTTTTTCATCGATTAATTGATTGTCCATTTGCATTTCGGGAGCAATAATATCCTGGTCTTCTATCTTTTTATGGTATAAAAAGTAAAAAAGCTTGGAAACTTGAATTAATTTTGAGCGGTTTATTACAGGAAGAGAATGATAATACTTCCTTAATGACTCTTCCATCTCTTTTTTGCCATAGCTAGAAATCAATTCATCGATTAGCACTTGAGTTGGTCGAGAAGATAATACCGGACCTAATATAACGGTTCCTAAGTTGCCAATAGGAATAAAGAATACGGTTTCATAAAATGGAGTGCTTCTTATAGTGGGACCAGGACTTCTCTTTTCCTCCCTACGAAAGACTTGTCTAAAAAAAGATTGTTTAGAGGGATAAAGGGGGTTAAATGATTCATTTGGTGAAATGTCTATGATTAAGGTTCCTTTCTTATCAAGTACATGAAAAGAGACATTTAATATATCTTTCATTAAGCTACATACATACTCCAAATTCTTCAGATTTAGACGATTTTCCACTAGATTCTCCTCCATTCACTTGAATATTGTCAAAATTTAGAGAGTGATAAGGTAGTTAAAATCCCATAATAATAGAAATTATACCATAACAAAGCTGGATATCATTATATACTTGGACTAAGAAAGTAAGCGCTTACTAATGATCTGCTCATTCTTAAATATACAAGCAGATTAATAGTTTGTAAAATAATTTTCTTAAAGGGAGTGGATTTTATGAGGAAAAAGTATGCTTTTATTTTATTCTTCCTATTTACAATGGTGTTAGGGGCATGTAGTAATAGTTCTTCGACGAGCACAGAAGATTTAACTATTCCAGATAATCCAGAAGATGTAAAAGGGGAAATTACAGTTTGGGCTTGGGCCTTAGAAGCAAACTATTTAGAAAAGGATGTACTTCCGGCATTTAATAAGAAATATCCGAATGTAAATGTAAAGGTTGAGCATATTGGTGTTGATCAAGTATACCAAAAAGTAAGTGCAGGTCTTTCAGCAGGCGGAAGTGGATTACCAGATGTCGTACAGGTAGAAAATAACCGCATTCATTCATTCACAGATGATTTTCCTGATGCATTTACGAATTTAAGTTCGCTAGGTTTTGATAAACATGAAAGTGAATTTTCTAAATCAAAAATTGATGGGTTAAAGGATAAGGATGGAAATATAATCGCAGCACCAAGAGATTTAGGACCAGTTGGTGTCATTTACCGTACAGATATTTTTGAAGAGGTTGGAATAGATCCGGCAAGTATTGAGACTTGGGATGACTATATTGAAGCAGGGAAAAAAGTTGTTGCCCATACAGGCAAGGCTTTTTTAGGAACAGATAGTGATGGATTGCTTCGAATCATGTTACAACAGCAAGGAAGCTATTATTTTACAGAGGATGATAAATTAGATCTTACTTCAGACGCCGCCAAAAAGGCAGTTGATGTTTTACAAAAAATGAAAGATGCTGGATTAATTATCTATACAAATAACTGGGATGGACAGGTAGCAGCAATGAAAAATGGAGAGGTTGCGACACAGCCTGGTGCTGTCTGGTGGAGTGGAACGATGATTGAACAAATGCCTGAGCTGTCAGGTAAGTGGGGCATGTTCCAACTTCCTGTTTTTGAAGAAGGGGGAGGAAGAGCTTCTAATGATGGAGGATCAGCCTTGGCGATTCCAAGTAAATCGGATAATAAAGTTGCAGCATATGTGTTTGCTGAATTTGCATCAACAGATGTAGATTCACAAATTAAGGCGCTTACGAATAGAGGTTTATTCCCAGCTTTATTAGCGGCATATGAAGAGCCTATTTTCAGCGAAGAACAAGAATATTTTAACAACCAAACATTCTTTAAAGATTTTGCTGATACAGTAATAGATATTCCTTCTGTTAATCACAGCAGTGCAGAGTTAGAGCTTAGATCCATTATGACAAGTCAAATGGAAGCATTTTTGCTAGAAGACAAACCAGTAGCACAAATATTAGAAGATGGGAAAAAACAAGCAGAACAGCAAACTGGATTGGCATCAAGCAATTAAAAACTATTCTTGATACAAAATTAGAGGCTAGCTGAGAGATAGAACCTATTTTTGAAGCAGCCTCTAAAAAAGGAGGGAATAAGTGTGGCGGATAATAAAATGCTGGAAACAGGAACGAATCCTATAACAATAAAAAAGAAGAAACAGTTTATCACGCCTAAGACAGTTCCTTATATATTTGTTGGTCCTGCTCTTTTATTGTTTATTGCTTTTACCGTTTATCCTATTATTGCATCTTTTCTATTAAGCTTTCAAACAAAGGTAGCAGGTGTTTATACTTTCTCTGGGTTTGAAAATTATACACGGCTTTTCAGTGACCCGCTCTTTTATAAGGCGCTAGGCAATACCTTTATTATTTTGTTAGTGCAGGTTCCGATCATGTTATTTCTTGCTGTCATTTTAGCCAGTGTATTGAATTCTGGGTTATTAAGAATGAAAGGTTTTTATCGAGTTGCATTTTTTACACCTGCAATTACTTCATTAGTTGCCGCCTCCATCATCTTTGTATTATTACTGAATACCGATTATGGATTAATCAATTATTTGTTAACATCAATCGGACTTGAGAAGGTTCGTTGGCTAACAGACCCATTTTGGGCGAAGGTTTCTCTTATTCTTGTAACAACATGGAGATGGACCGGGTATAATATGGTTATTTTATTAGCTGGTTTACAAAATATTCCGCATAGCTTGTACGAAGCAGCTAGTATAGATGGTGCCAGTACGATAAAGAAATTCTTTTATATCACAATTCCTCAGCTGAAGCCAGTCCTATTATTTACTTTTGTTATGTCTACAATTGGTTCCTTTCAATTATTTGATGAGCCGTACAACTTAACAAATGGTGGTCCAAATAATGCGACGATAACGATTACCTACTATCTATATAATCAAGGGTTCAGTTTCTTTAACTTTGGCTATGCATCTGCCATTGCTTATGTAATCGTGCTCTTTATCGCCGTTCTATCATGGATTCAATTTAAGGTGGTGAGAAATGACTAATGGCAAAACAGAAACGTATTCAAAAAATATTGATGCATCTATTTTTACTTATTGGTGTTGTCATTTCGATTGGACCTTTTTATTGGATGGTTGTAGGTGCAACCAATCCTTCAGGCGATGTATTAGCCTTTCCTCCTAAGTTGATTCCTGGTGATTATTTGCTGGAGAACTTACGAAATTTGAGTAATTCCATCGATATTATGAAAGCAGTAACGAATTCATCTATCATTGCCATTGTGTTTGTGGTAGTAAGTTTATTAATATGCTCGGCAGCTGGCTATGCTTTTGCGAAATTTACATTTAAGGGTAGTAATCTGATTTTTGCATCCTTTTTATTGGCGATGATGATCCCGTATCAAGCTACGATTATTCCCCTGTTTCAGATTTTTGGAGCGATAGATTGGATTAATACGTATCAAGCGATTATATTGCCGCAAATATGCTATCCATTTGCTATCTTTCTGATTAGGCAAAATATGCAAGGGATACCAGATTCCTTAATAGAGGCGGCGAGAATAGATGGTGCAGGTGAATTCTTTATCTTTTTCAAAATTGCTTTACCTACAATGAAGCCGGCTTTGGCAGCTGTTGGGATTTTTCTTTTTACCCATCAATGGAATAATTTTATGTGGCCATTAATAGTGATGACGACACAGGAAAATTATACTTTACCAGTAGCTTTATCCACTTTAGCAGGTCTTAATTCTATTGATTACGGGCAATTAATGTTAGGGACAGCTATTTCGGTAATCCCAGTAATGGCCGTTTTTCTCATCCTGCAAAAGCACTTTATTTCCGGTATTTTAGGTGGTTCGATAAAAGAATAAATGATATAGATAGGAGCTGAAGTCATGACAAAAAAATGGACAGCAGATAAATTAACACTTGGAGTTTGTTATTATCCAGAGCATTGGCCAGAGGAACTGTGGGAAGATGATTTTCAACGAATGAAGGATTTAGGATTTACCTATGTTAGAATGGGAGAATTTGCATGGACGATATTTGAGCCAGAAGAAGGCGTTTTTTCCTTTGATTTATTTGATCGGGCGATTGGAAAGGCACATAAATTTGGATTAAAAACAGTGCTCGGTACTCCGACGGCAACACCACCAGCATGGCTCACACAGAAATATCCGGATGTGTTGAATGTCTCACAAACAGGTATTCCATACCAGCATGGAGCACGTCGACATTATAACTATAATTCGGAAAACTATCGAAGATTGAGTTCGGCTATCGTTACAGAAATGGCTAAACATTATTGTGGTAATCCAGGAGTTGTGGGTTGGCAGATTGATAATGAATTAAATTGTGAAATAGATGTTTTTTATTCGGAAGCAGATCATCTTGCTTTTAGAAAATGGACGAAGGAAAAGTATAAAACGTTAGATCAATTAAATGAGGCGTGGGGTACGGTTTTTTGGAATCAGACGTATACAGACTGGGATCAAGTCTATTTAACAAGGTCAACTGTTTCAAATTCACCGAATCCACATCAAATGCTAGATGAAAAGAGATTCATTTCTGATAGTGCCATTTCCTATGCAAAAATGCAAGGCGACATCATTCGCAAATTAACTCCTAATCAATGGGTTACAACAAATGGAATGTTTAAGCATCTCGATAATCATAAACTAACGAACGAAGTACTAGACTTCTATGCATATGATTCTTACCCTAATTTTGGAAGGGTGCTAGAAGATAAAAGTGAGAAGCCTTTACGCGACCGAAAATGGAGCTGGAATTTAAGTGTTGTGCGCAGTATTTCACCTAATTTCGCGATTTTTGAACAGCAGTCTGGTCCCGGTGGCTGGGTAACAAGACTAGAACAACCGTCACCTAATCCTGGACAGCTCCGCCTTTGGACATATCAATCGATTGCTCATGGTGCAGATTTAGTGATGTATTTCCGCTGGAGAACGGCAACAAAAGGAACAGAAATTTATTGGCATGGTATTAATGATTATCATAATTTGCCTAACCGCCGTATAAAAGAAGTGGAGCAAGTAAGCAAGGAGATTCAACTAATTGGAGAGAAGGTAGTAGGAGCAAATTATCAAGCTGAGATAGCGATTGTCACCAACTATGATAATGAGTGGGACGGGGAATTTGATAAGTGGAGTGGGCCATTTACTTCCATAAGCAAAGATGCTTGGTTTAAAGCGTTGCAGTACAATCACGTACCTGTAGATGCTTATAATTTAAATAGAAACTCTACTATACAGGAGTTGAAAAAATACAAAGTACTAGTGTATCCCCATGCAGCAATTGTGTCAGAGGCAACAGCAGAATTGTTGAAAGAGTACGTAAAACAAGGGGGCAAATTAATTCTAGGATGTCGAAGTGGATATAAGGATGAAACGGGTCAAACTTATATGAAAGCTTTTCCTGGTTATCTAACAGAGCTTACTGGAATTACAGTAGAAGACTTTACAAGGGAAGCGCCATTTGAAGCTACTCCTAAGATAATTTATAAAGAAAAAACGGAAATCACAACAACCAATTTTTATGAGGTTTTGAAAGTAGAAACAGAAAATGCTGAAGTGATTGGGGAATTTTCAAACTGCTATTTTGAGGGAAAGCCTAGCCTAGTTAAACGACAATTTGGCGAGGGTACTTGTTATTACTTTGGTGGGGTTTTTACAATCGAGCTTGCTGAAAAACTAATGGAAGAAACACAAATAAATGATTATCGAAATAAATTTGAGTTACCTGAAAGTGTAGAGTTATCTATTCGCAAGAAAGAAGGGCAGGAATTTGTCTTCTTGTTGAATTATTCTCATTTGTCTCAGGAAATTAACGTGAAACAAGAAATGACAGATATTTTAACAGGAGAGAAGGTTTATCAGAAGGTAAGATTGAAGGGTTATGATGTGTTAGTATTGGAGTGAAACTTGAAATAGTTTTGAAAGAGGGACGTTGTGATAAGAGCAACGTCCCTTTTAAATTCCTATATGCCTTGGTGGGAATTTCCTAATATCTACAAAATAAAAATTATTTTCATATGTATGATTGTCCTTTATACTAGGGAAGTATGTTAAAAATATAATAGGTAAACTAACAATGAAAAATAAATCATTTTAAAATACATTTGATTAGTGAAATTGTTTAAGGAGGAAAAAACGTTTGACGACAATTGAAAAGGAAACAATGATTGTAGATATTAAGAATGTGGATGAAAAAGGTGCTGGACAGGCGGTTGTTTGGCGCGAAAATGAATTAGGAAACAAGAAGAAACTAAAGCTAACAATTCCGCAAACATTACCTGGCGAAAAGGTAAGAGTTACTGTTGATCAGCCACAAAGAAGGCATAGAAAGGCAATGCCAGAAGAAATATTAGCTGCCCATGCGGAAAGAATTGGACCAGAATGTCCTCATTTTGAAAAATGTGGCGGTTGTGTCTGGCAGCATTGGGAATATAATGGACAATTACAACAAAAAACAAATCATGTGAAACATGTAATTGAGGAGCAAGGATTTGACCCCAGCCTAGTAAAAGATACTATCGGAATGGACGAGCCTTGGAGATATCGTAATAAAATGGAATTCACCTTTGCTACAGATGGTTCTCTTGGTTTACATGAGCAAGGGAATTTTAGAAAAATCATTTCTTTAGAAACTTGCCTTATTGCTGGAAAAGAAATGGTGGAAGCAGCACTTGAAGTAGCTACATGGGTAAAAGAACATGAATTAAAAGGCTATAACAAAGATACACACGAGGGACTTCTTCGTCACTTGATGGTGAGACAGTCTTTTGCTACAGGGGAAATGATGTTGGCTTTATTTGCAACAGAAGCTCCAGATGGATCTTTAAAAAATGCAGTGGACATTTTAATTGCTCGCATTACAGAAAAATTCCCACAAGTAAAAAGCTTTATGTGGCTAGAAAATACGGATTGGGCAGATCGTACACAATCAGAAAAAAGCCATACATTAGCAGGCAGAGACTTTATATATGATGAAATGGATGGATACCGTTTCCGAGTTTGGTTTGATACATTCTTCCAAACGAACCCAACACAAGCACAAAAATTAGTTGATTTAGCTGTAGAAATGGCAGAACCAAAAAAATCAGAGAATATGATTGACCTTTTTTGTGGTGTAGGTACTTTCTCCCTTCCTTTTGCAAGCAGAGTTGGCAAGCTTGTAGGAATTGAAATTGTAGAAAGCTCGATTGAATCAGCCAAACGTAATGCTGGCGATAATGGCATTGATAATGCTACATTCTTAGCACAAGATGCAAGAACTGGATTAGCCCAAGTTTTAGAAACATTTGGCAGACCAGAATTACTATTGCTAGATCCACCACGGTCTGGAGCAGGTGGAAAAG
This sequence comes from Bacillus sp. T2.9-1, assembly GCF_950097965.1. NCBI lineage: Bacteria > Bacillati > Bacillota > Bacilli > Caryophanales > Bacillaceae > Bacillus > Bacillus sp. T2.9-1. The sequence goes on along the minus strand of NZ_CATNHG010000077.1, from coordinate 16,050 downwards.
TAATGAGACGTATCGGACGCTCTCAGCCAGAACGTATCGTTTATGTATCTTGTAATCCAGATACGTTTGCAACAGACATCAAACAGCTTGAGCCATTCGGCTATACATTAAAAGTAGTACAGCCTGTGGACTTATTCCCACATACGGTGCATGTAGAATGCTGTGCATTATTAGTTCGAAATAGTTAAGATTGAAAACTGATATCGGCTTTTTTCTGATATCAGTTTTCTTTTTTACAGGAGAATTAATTCTTAAGGTGCGGGTAGAAAAACCATTGGGAAAAGAATTAACTTTTAATAAGTTGTACTAATCATTTAACTTCTCCTATTTACACAATTTTATCCGGGAAAACAGAGCAAATGGTCATATTGAGTAATATCTAATTGTAAATATATAGTTATTTCTCCCAATTATCCCGTGAAATCTTACAGCTTTTCCAACAATTATGTAATGAGTTTTGCTTGCAAACCTGTTAGCCTTGTATATGGGCCTGTTAAAACAGGAGGTATACAAAAATGAAACAGTTATTATTTATAGCAACTACCATTACTTTAGTTTTTGGTTCTTATATATATGTTCCATCTTTTGCCGTAGCAGCATCAATTAATACAGAAGAAACAAAAAATGTATCAACAAGAAAATTTGCTGTTGATAAGAAGGAGAATGTAAAAGCTTCTGATGAATCAGCAAATCTAACGAACAATGAAAAGAATTTACTGGCCCGTCTTGTTCATGCAGAAGCGAAGGGTGAGCCGTTTGCCGGTAAAGTGGCAGTAGCTGATGTAGTATTAAATCGTGTGGAAAATAAGCAGTTTCCTGATTCAGTAGAAAGTGTCATTTATGAAAAGAATGCCTTTCAACCTGTACAGAACGGTTCAATCCAAAAAAAAGCAGATAAAGAGTCACGTAAAGCAGTAGAAGAAGCGTTAAAAAATGGAAAAGAGAACAAAGAGCTTCTCTATTTTTATAATCCAGACACTGCAACAAGTGATTGGATTTTCTCAAGAACAGTAGTTAAACGAATAGGTAATCACGCGTTTTCTATATAATAAGAAGAAATTGATATTTCGTTTTACGAAAATATAAAAACTAATGTAATGAGAGGGGGAATTCAATAGGAATACTCCTCTTTTTTATTTTAACCATCTTAAATAATCGTAGAAAGGAAAATATTTGAAACTTTATAATCTGTCTATTCGTATATGTTAATAGCATGGAGGGGTTGAGATGAAAAGAATTCATTATAAAGCTTTCAGTATCGCTTTATTTCCTATTATTTTATTATTAATTGGCTGTACAGAAAAAGTAGATGAGAAAACAGATGAATACATACAGGCAGTAGATGCTGTTTTACATAATGCCTTAACAGGGCCAGATGATACATTGAAAGACATACTAGAGCTGAAGGAAGGAAATGAAAGATCCACAGCTTTGACTGAATACGAAGATAGTTTATATAAAGATTATTTTGCAAGTGAAACAGCATATAATGATTTCATTTCAAGATATGGAACAGTATTCATGACAGAATCGCATAAAAACAACTATATACTTGCGGTAGAAAATATTGAATATGAAAGAACACATTCTAAAGAGAATATATATAATTTTTCCATCCAATTACAGTATCAGAAAGAGGGGAAATCACAAGAAGTAAAAAATATAACCGGGCAAGCTGATTTAAATGATGAGCAGAAAATCGAAAGAATGCTAATCCGCGTCAATGATTTATGGGGGTCTTTTCCAAAAGATAAAAGGGAATAAAAGCAATGGCGGCGAATAACAATGCTTTAATGTTGGTAATAGCAGGCTTATCTCGGCAGCAAATAATCATATTGAGTCCTCAATTCACTAATTTTCTCAAGTCTTTGTAGATTTGCTGCTTCATTCTCCGCTCCAACTGCAAGGACAAGATTCTCGATTAAATAGGTTGGACCAATCATCGAATGGAACTCACGGATATCTCCTCTACTTGCAAATAAAACAATATCAGCTTGTGTCGTAAATTCTGAAATAAGCTGGTCTGTAATGATAATGATTTTATAGCCAATTTGCTTACGATAATCCATAAGCGCCTGTGCTTCTGGAAGCAAACGGATAAAGCCAAATATAATGATTACATCCTCTTTGGAAAAATGGATAAAGTCTTCTAGTAATTCACTTCCTCCTTTATGAAGGATAGAAAAGTTTAATCCATATCTAACTATTCGATACTTCAGTAATTCTCCAAGTCCTAAGGAAGGGCCAGGACAATATAAATAGACTTTTCTTGCGGAAATAATCGAGTGAACAGCATTTTTAAAAGTATCTTCTCGAAACTGCTCTATTGTTTTATAGAGATGTTGGATAGAAGCATTAAGTGTATGGTATGGGAAAGCTTGTTTATCGACCGTATTTATTAGTTTTGCTATTTTCTTGGCAGGGGATGGCTTTAGCTGGGCAGCAATTTCTCCTTTAAATTCCTTTAAATTTTTAAAGCCGACTATACGCCAAAATCTAGACACAGATGCAATGCTAACATTAACTGCTTCAGCTATTTCCTGTTCCGTTAATAATAGAACTTGATGCGTGTTTTTTTGAAGATAATCTGCAATTTTGTATTGGCTTGGCGACATTGATTTTGTATTCCATTTAAACATAACCTCTAACCTCCGTCTTTATTTGACCTTAATATAGCACATTTTTTTCTTCACAAATTATTCCTGATAATTTTTTTACATAATGTTAAAAAACGATAATAAATTTACGTTCCTTTTACTTGTCTACCATATTCCATTAAATTCTGTGCTTTATGATAAAGGTATTCAAATAAAGGAGGCAAATAATATGAATCAATTAAAAGATAGGTATGTTTTAACACAGTCTCAAAAGATGATGGTATTCATTTTATCTATGTCCTTATATGGACTCTCCAACATGATTACAGAACTTATTCCTGCTTTTCACCTTGGTCCTGTCGAATTTTCCGTTGAGTATTTTGCATTTATTCCATTGACTTTATGTATGCTATTTCATCCTTTATATGCTGCAATTGGAGCTGCTTTAGGAGAAGTTGTTTTTGGTGAGATAATGCTAGGACAATTTGGTGGTTTTGGGGAATTAGAAAAATTTATTACTTTTTCTCTTGCCATGTTTATTGCTGGATCCCTTGTGAATGATCCAAAGAATAAAAGGCAGGTTGGAATTGCTGCAATAACAGGTGTCATCATTCATCAAGCATTAAGCTCAATGGTTGATATTGGAAAAGTATGGATAGGTGTAGAAGAGCTGGAGGCGGTTCCTGGATTAGCGGAAAGTGTTGTGATTGTGGAAGGGTTTGCTTTCTTAAATGATGTATTATTTTCCGGAATCCTTTTTGCTCTATTGCCAACCTTATATTTAGTGCCACGTTTATATGGGAAAATGGAGCCATTATTAGGCATGAAGCCGAGAAATAATAAAATGAAGTACTCTATGGGCAGTATTGTAACGCCTAAATTGATTCTTGTTGGTATTGTGTTAGCTTGTTTCGCCTTTTTCTTTGAATATTTATCAGAAGCAGGATTTAATGTCGAGTGGGAAGCAGATTTTCTAAAGTCATACGGTGATTGGTTTATTTGGGTAAGCATTGCTGCTGCGGCATGCATAGCTGGTATTACTATAGGTATCATGCAGAAAATGAAAAAGAAAAATAATGCAAGTAATGAAGAAAGGATTCAGTTATGACCATTCAAATTGAAATAGAGAAAGTTTCCTTTCAATATCCAGGTGTTGAGGAGCCAGTATTAGATAATGTTTCGTTATCGGTTCATCAAGGCGATTTCCTTGGCATTATTGGTAGTAATGGGAGTGGGAAATCCACTCTATGTAAATTAATAAATGGCCTTATTCCTCATTATTATGTAGGAGATTATTCTGGAAAAGTTACCGTTAATGGACTGGTTACGACAGAGCATAAAGTAACTGATTTTTCTTCCCATGTTGGATATGTTTATCAAGATTTTGAAAATCAGCTTGTTAGTCCGCGTGTATTGGAGGACGCGAGCTTTGCCCCTCTTAACTTCGGGTATGCGGATTATCTTGAAAGGGGTAAAAAAGCCCTGGATTTAGTTGGTCTAAAGAATCATGACGATGAATTTATTTGGCAATTAAGCGGAGGGCAGAAACATCAGTTAGCCTTAGCTGGTGCATTGGCGTTGGACCCGGATATTCTTATTATTGATGAACCAATTGCACAGCTTGATCCAGAGCATGCTACACAAATCTATGCTATTTTAAAAAAATTAAATCAAGAGTATGGGAAAACAATCATTGTTATTGAGCATCATACCGAATTTATTGCGGATTATTGCAACAAAGTAGTTCTGATGGATAAGGGGAAAGTTGTCTGGAATAAGGAAACAAAAGAAGCTTTAACAGAAGTAAATGAGCTGCTACAACGGCAAATTTATCCGCCACAAGTAACGTTAGCAGCCTATCAATTAGGATATTCAAAAGAGGTATTGCCAGTTACAGTGGAAGAGGCAGAAGTTTTTTTTCAGACCGTTTCACAAAGAGAGAGGAAGAATAACATAGAAAATGACAAGGAATTCACGAAGCGTGAAAGGTTGATACAAATAAGAGATGCAAGCTTTTCACATAAACTTGTTGATCGCTCCAAAAAGCAAGTAGTGAAAGGCATAAACATTGATATTTATAAAAATGATTTAATTGCATTTGTCGGCAACAATGGAGCAGGAAAATCTACGCTTATGCGTTTATTAACAGGACTTGTAAAACCAGAGACAGGAGAAATACTTGTTCAAGGTCAAAATACTCGCCATTGTTCGCCAGAAAAACTGGCAGATATCGTAACATATATTTATCAAAATCCAGAAGAGATGTTTATTGAAGACTGTGTGAGAAGAGATGTAGAGTTCTTTTTAAAAGCGCGAAAGGTTCCTGGATTCGAGGAGCAGGTTGATCGAGTGTTGAAGCAATTTGAATTGACAGAGTTGCAGGACAAGGACAGTCGATTAATGAGTGGTGGTCAGCAAAGAAGAGCATCCCTTGCGATTGGAGTAGCGATGAATCCATCTATTATATTGTTAGACGAACCAACGGCAAATCTTGATATAGCGACACGTAAGCATATTACAAAATTAATTGATTCCTTACAGGCGCAAGTGGGAGCAGTCCTTATTGCTACACATGATATGCAGCTTGTCGCAGAATGGGCCAATCGAATTATCGTTCTCCATGAAGGAGAGATTATCCATGATGGCAATCGTGAATCCGTATTTAGTAACCATACCCTCCTAGAAAAAGCAGGTCTCAAGCCTCCGCAAATTCTGGAATTGAGCAGAAGAATGAAGCAGAAAAACTTAGCTTATACTGTCACAGACTTTGTGCAATCAATCGATACAAAGGAGCGCTTGTTAAATGGAGTATACTAGAAAATTAACGGAAAAACTGTCTGTAGAGCAAGTGAAGATTGAGCTGCTTCATACTGCTTATGGAAATAATGAAACGTTTCTCGCAAAGCTTGATCCTCGGACGCTATTTATCTGGTATTTATATTTCGGAATTGCTCCGTGGTTTATTCATAATCAGAGTATATTAATAGGGTTGTTTGTATTTATGGCCATTACAACCTTTATGTCCAAGGTTACACCTTTAGTAATTATCATTCTTTGTCTCGGTTTACTTGGCCAGGGAGGATATCTACTGATTGCCTCTTGGTTTTTTGGTGGGGATTTACAAGTCATTGTTCCTCTATTAACACTGACTTTAAAGCTCTCTATTATTTCTTTAGCTAGTATCACAGTGTTTTGCTCCATGGATCCTGAAAAATTAAGCAATGGACTTTTGAAAATTGGAGTTCCCGGACAAGTGTCCTTTAGTATTGCCTATGGCTATCGTATGCTTCCTAGTCTTCTAGAAGAATATCACCACGTATTTCTTTCCTTTCGTTTGCGTGGAAAGGCACCGGAGAAGCATGGAATTCTTTATTGGCGATCTATCATTTATTTTTCAAAGATAGCCGTTCTTTCCTTTTATCCCTTACTACTTAGTACTGCAAAAAGAGCACGTACAACAGTAGAAGCATTAGAAACAAAAGGAAGTTTTTATGCATTTAGTCGGCCGGAGATAAAGAAAATCAAACTTGCACATCTTCATTTTCAATATAGAGATTATTTGTTTTTAATGGTGTCTGTGCTTTATCTATTATTTTTATATACATTCGTCTTTTTATTTCTGTAGGAGGGGTTATAAATGAGAATCGATTTACATAGTCATGTGAAAATTTCCAAAAAAACTGATTTTATGCCAGAATATTTTCAAGAAATGATGAAAGAGGCAAGAGAAGCTGGGTTAACAGGAATAGCGATGACAGAGCATTTCAATACAAGGAGATATACAGATATTTATAATTTTCTGGATACGCATTATCCATATGAGAATAACTATTACATGATAGATGGGTTAAAGCTATTTCCAGGAATAGAAGTAGATGTGAAAGAGATTGGTCATATTTTGCTTATTGGTAATCGAAAGGATGTTTTATCCATCAGAAGCTTATTAGAAACTAACACGAGTGAGGATAATTTTCTTGCCTTTGATAAGTTAATGGATATAGCAGAACATTATGATATTCTAAAAATTGGTGCCCATGCTTTCCGTGATAGTACCCCTCTTTATCATTTGAAGGCAGAACAGCTTAAGCGTTTGGATGCCCTTGATCTAAATGGAAAAGATCTTTATGCTCAAGGTCAAATAGCTTATCGAGAAAAACTAGAGGATTTTGCGGGGAAATTAGGACTTCCAGTTGTTGGCGGAAGTGATACACATCATTTTTTGCAATATGGCTGCATATATAATGAGTTTCAAAATGAATGTGATTCAGTGGAACAATTGAAGGCATCCATTGTTTCTGAACAATATAAAATCCACATCTCTGAAAATCTAAATTTAAAAGTAAAAGCAGCTACTTTAACGAAGAAGTGGATGAAAAAAGCGTTAGAAAAAGAGAAACAGTTATTTGGATAAAAAGGAAGAGACAGGAATAACTGCCTGTCTCTTATTTCATTGCAACCCCATACCGCATTTCTTCTGATAACTCTTTTCCCGTTTTTTTCAATAGTTGTATATAGTCTTCAAGGATGTCATCTCCTACTCTAGAAACTAATGTAGAAATGCTAAGTGCTGCTAGTATTTGTCCATGCTGATTAATAATTGGTACCGCGATACATCGGACTCCTAGTTCGTTTTCTTGATCATCCACAGCATACTCGTTATGTCTCACCTTTTCTAATTCAATAAGAAAATCTTCTTTCTTCGTAATAGTCCGGTTTGTAGCTTGCGTAAACGGATAGCCGTCTAATAGGGAATCAATTATTTCTTGTTTTTGATAGGATAACAGTAATTTTCCGATTGCAGTACAATGAAGGGGAATTCTTCGTCCAATTCGAGAGTAACGAATAACAGAATTAGCCCCTTCTTCCTTGTCAATGTATACACCTGCATTCCCATCTAAAATACCTAGATGACATGTTTGGCCAGTTCTTAGTGCCAATTCAACGAGATATTTATTGGCGATTTGCCTGATATTTAAAGTATTGATAACTAAATTACCTCTTTCCACGAGCTTTAAGCCTAAACGGTATTTTCCGTTTTCGGGATTTTGATCAATATAGCGAGATTGCTGGAGCGTCTTTAATAGGGAATGTACGGTACTTTTATGTAATCCCATTTGGTCACTAATTTCCGTGATTTTTAATTCGATCGTGTGCTCATTAAATAGGTCTAGTATTTGCAGGGCACGTTCCACTGATTGAATGATTGGCATAATATCTTCTCCGTATTCGTTTTATAATATTTAACTAATTGCTATTATAACAAACTAATCTAGTAATTTTACATTAATATAGCCATATAAAAATAGCAATGTCTATTTTAAACTAATTAAAAAATTCGAAATTAATTATATGTAAGTGTTTACTTTTGAGGGCTGTATGTTATAATCAACTCGAATAGACTAAATTGTAGAATTGAGTTTTATAATATAAAACAAACGAAGGGGAAGAGGGAAATATGACCGAACTAAATTACTTTAAAGGAATTATTCCGCCAGTTTCAAGTATTGTTGATAAAGAAGGAAATCTGAAAGAAAAAGAAATGGCGCTATTAATTGACAAACTAATAGAGGAAAAAGTAAACGGTTTATTCTTTTTAGGTACTGGTGGAGAATTTTCGCAAATGTTTATAGAGGAAAGAAAAGCAATAGCTGAGTTTGCTGTTAAGTATGTTGACAAAAGAGTTCCTGTGTTAATTGGAATTGGCAGTGCGAATACTAGGGAGGCACTCCAGCTCAGTCAACATGCGGAACAAATAGGTGCAGATGGAATTGTTGCCATTAATCCGTATTACTGGAATTTGACCGAAGAGAATTTATATACATACTTCAGTGACATTGCGAAATCTGTAAAGTTACCGGTTCTACTTTATAATTTTCCAACGCTAACAGGACAGGATTTAACACCTGATTTTGTGGGAGAGCTTGTTTTAAACCATAAAAATATAGTTGGCATTAAAGAAACGATTGATTCTATCGGACATATTCGCGAAATGATTGATAAGGTCAAAAAGGTTAATCCTAATTTCTCCGTATTTTGCGGGTTTGATGATCATCTATTTAATACATTACTGCTAGGTGGAGACGGAGCAATATCAGCTAGTGCAAATTTTGCTCCACAATTATCGGTTGGTATATACAATGCCTTTTTAGCAGGAGATTTAGAAAAAGCAGTTTCTTTCCAAAAACAATTATCCATTTTGCCACAACTATATAAAATTGATAGCCCGTTTGTAAATGTAGTGAAGGAAGCATCCAAATTATGTGGTATTGATATTACAACAGAGGTTTTGCCTCCTACCAAAACACTAAGCGCAGAGAAGAAACAGCAAGTGAAAGAAATTTTGCAACAGGCACAACTAGTATAATAGAAGGTCAAGTTTTTCTTTTTGGAATGATTATTTGTTTACTAAACAAACACAAGATGGAGGGATAAAGTTATGACATTACCATTTATTTTTGAAAACGAGAATGAATCCCTTTATGAAGTAAGAACGAATGCGAAGGGGCCGACTGGAACACTGCCACTTACTGCACAAATGTTGGAGGATTCGCCAAGTGGGGATTTATTCGGACTTAGTCAAAATGTAGGGATGGGATGGAAACCGAAAGATCTATTGGGAACAGAAGTCCTGATTCTAGGCACAAAAGGCGGTATACGGGATCACAATGGAGAGCCAATTGCATTAGGGTATCATACAGGGCATTGGGAAGTAGATATTTTAATGGCAGAGGCAGCAGAAGAAATTCGGGTACATAAAGGGGTTCCTTTTGCTGGATTTGTTAGTGACCCTTGTGACGGTCGTTCTCAAGGAACACTAGGGATGTTTGATTCATTTCCTTATCGAAACGATGCTGCAGTTGTTTATCGACGTTTAATCCGTTCATTGCCAACTAGAGAAGCAGTAATAGGCGTTGCGACCTGCGATAAGGGACTTCCTGCCATGATGATTGCGCTTAGTTCTATGCATGATTTACCAACCATCATTGTGCCTGGTGACGTTACTTTGCCTCCAACAATCGGGGAAGATGCAGGGAAAATCCAAACAATTGGGGCACGATTTGCGAATAAAGAAATTACCTTGAAAGAAGCTGCAGAGCTTGGCTGTGTGGCATGTGCTACACCAGGAGGAGGCTGTCAATTTCTTGGTACTGCTGCAACTTCTCAAGTAATTGCAGAAGCATTAGGTATTGCGATCACACATTCCGCACTTGCTCCATCTGGACAAAAGATTTGGGCGGAAATGGCAAGGCAGTCAGCAAGAGCAGTTTTAGAAATGGAAAAGAATTATATTACAACAAAGGATATTATTACAGATAAGGCAATCGAAAATGCAATGGTTCTTCACGCTGCATTTGGTGGATCAACCAATCTTTTATTACATATTCCAGCCCTTGCACATGCTGCCAAATGTAAAATACCTACAGTTGATGATTGGGCAAGAATTAATCGCAAAACTCCACGTTTAGTAAGTGTTTTGCCTAATGGACCAGATCATCATCCAACAGTACGTGTTTTTCTTGCTGGAGGTGTACCAGAAGTAATGCTTCATTTGCGAAAATTAGGACTTTTACACGAAGATGTCCTTACCGTTACTGGCCAGACTTTAGGAGAAAACTTAGATTGGTGGGAAAAATCTGAACGGAGAGCGCTATTAAGAAAACGTTTATTAGAAGCAGATGGAGTCAATCCTGACCAAGTAATTATGGATCCAGACACAGCAAAAGCAAGAGGGCTTACTTCTACAATTACTTTTCCAAAAGGGAATATTGCTCCTGAAGGATCTGTTATCAAATCAACTTCTATCGATCGATCGGTAGTAGGAGAAGATGGAATCTATAGACATACAGGAGTAGCAAAGGTATTTACATCTGAGAAATCTGCTATTACTGCGATAAAAACTGGTGGAATAAAAGCAGGAGATGTAATGGTCGTAATGGGTGGAGGACCATCTGGAACAGGGATGGAAGAAACCTATCAATTAACTTCGGCATTGAAATATTTACCTTTTGGCAAATATGTGTCCCTAATAACTGACGCTCGTTTTTCAGGTGTTTCAACAGGGGCCTGCATCGGGCATATTGGTCCAGAAGCATTGAGCGATGGACCAATCGGAAAGCTTCGTGATGGGGACTTAATCGAAATTATGGTTGATTGTGAAAACTTGGTAGGATCTGTTGATTTTATTGGCACAGGAGATCAGCGATTATCAAAAGAAGAAGCAACACATGTTTTAGAAACACGAGAAGTTCATCCAGATCTTAAACCAGACCCGGATTTGCCAGATGATACAAGGCTTTGGGCAGCACTACAAGCAGTTAGTGGCGGTACTTGGCGAGGCAGTGTGTACGATGTCGACCGAATTATTGAAGTATTGGAGACAGGAAAGAAGGCGTTAGCGAAAGAAGCAGGTTCTTTCTCCAGATAAAATTGGTAAGAAAGCGAAAGGATTAAGGGTGTAACATAGTTTTATTTTTGATTCGTTGTAAGCGTAAACAAAAATAAACGATTGGAGGAATTAAGATGTCGTCGAATTTACAAAGGGAAGAGGTTACGCCGACACAAGCAACACCAGCCGGAGAAAAAATAAGTTTAGTAGAAAGAATAGGTAAAGGAATGTACTAGATTTGTAGATTCCTTTCCAATTATCTGAAGAATGTACGAATCTATAAGAAAAGGGGTTATAAAATGAGTAAAATAATCAATCCAGTCTTGCCAGGTTATCATCCTGATCCTTCTATTTTAAGAGTCGAAGATGACTATTATCTAGCTGTCTCTACTTTTGAATGGTTTCCAGGCGTACAGATTTATTATTCAAAAGACATGATTAATTGGCGACTGCTAACATATCCATTAACAAGGGAATCCCAATTAAATATGATTGGGAATGTCAATTCAGGTGGTGTGTGGGCACCATGTTTGAGTTATTCAGATGGCTTGTTTTATTTAATCTATACAGATGTGAAAAGTAGAGTGGGAGCTTTTAAGGATACTCATAACTATTTAGTGACAGCTGAAAATGTGGAAGGACCATGGTCTGAGCCGGTTTACCTTAATAGCAGTGGTTTTGATCCATCCTTATTTCATGATGAGGATGGTAGAAAGTGGTTACTTAATATGATTTGGGATTTTCGTAAAGGGACCAATTCATTTGCTGGAATTGCGCTACAAGAATATTCAGTAGAAGAAAAAAGATTAGTTGGGCCGATTCACAACATCTTTAAAGGCTCAGAGATTGGTTTAACAGAGGCGCCTCATTTATATAAGCGAAATGGCTTCTACTATTTAGTGACAGCTGAAGGGGGAACTTGGTATACGCATGCGGCAACAGTAGCTAGATCAACCTCTTTATTCGGGCCATACGAAATTGATCCAACCAATCCAATTTTAACTTCAAACGAAGACGATAAGAATCAACTACAAAAAGCAGGTCATGGAAGTTTAGTGGAAACACAAAATGGTGAGTGGTATATGGCACATCTATGCGGAAGACCAGTAGTTGATAAAAAATGTACACTGGGGAGAGAAACGGCGATCCAAAAATGTTATTGGACGGAAGATGACTGGCTGCGCATTGTAGGAGGACCAAATCCATCGACCATTGTGGAGGCGCCTCATTTAAAGCCACATCCTTTTGAAAAAGAGAGCAACTATGATGATTTCCAAGGTCATTCTTTAAAGAAGTACTGGAACTCTTTAAGAAGAATATTTAGTGAAGAATGGCTTTCCTTAACGGAACGACCAGGATATTTAACTTTAAAAGGTGGGGAATCAATGAGTTCTCTTCATCATCAAAGCCTGCTTGCGCGCAGACTAGAGACTTTCACAGCGGAAGTGGAAACAGCTGTTGATTATACACCAGAAAACTTTCAACAAATGGCTGGATTAATTTTTTATTATGATACTGATGATTATGTGTACCTCCGAATTACGACACATGAAACGTTAGGAAAGTGTATCGGAATAATTGAATCTAAACATGGCGTTTATGATGAACTATTGGATCAAGATATCTCGTTAAAATCCATTGGGGAGATTAAGTTAAAGGCAAAAGTCAATCATCAATGGCTACAGTTTGCTTATGCAGAAGGAGACAGTGAATGGAAGGATATCGGCAGTAAAATCGATATTAGTCATTTGTCGGATGATGATGCAGATTATATCCGCTTCACAGGAACCTTTGTGGGGGTATGTACACAAGATTTAAGTGGGCAAAAGAAACCAAGTTATTTTCCATACTTTAAGTATGATGAGTTATAAACAGAATATCAGAAAAGGGTGCTGTTAACTTTTCAGTACCCTTTTTTTACGTGTTAGGAAATGGTAAATGAATCATGTTTCCATATAGGAAGTGATATTAATGTAAATAGTTCACCAATCAGACATAACTTTGTGAACTGAATGTGAATTAAATCACAAACATCTTTATTACGTTGGAAATGGTGATATTATATAAGTGTAGTAAGAAACAAACAAGATCTTGTAAAAATGTGAAATAGTGAACAATATAATCAGATAACTAATCTTAAGGAGATGGAGTAAAATGTTAGACTTATTAAGAAATAATAAAGTGGTTGCCGGAATTTTAGCGATATTTAGAATTTATCTTGGTTATCAATTTATCCATGCAGGCTATGAAAAAATTACAAGTGGTGGCTTTGACGCAAGTGGATTTTTACAAGGGGCAATTGCAAATAGCACAGGTGATCACCCAGCAGTACAAGGATGGTGGGCAACATTTCTAGAACATATAGCACTCCCAAATGCGGATTTATTCAGTTTCATGGTTCAATGGGGAGAAGTTCTAGTAGGGATCGCACTAATCCTAGGTTTATTCACAAGCTTTGCAACATTGATGGGAATGGTCATGAACTTTGCCTTCTTATTTAGTGGAACAGTAAGCACAAATGGACAAATGATTCTATTAGCAATATTCGTTATCGTAGCAGGTGCAAACGCAGGTAAATTTGGTCTAGACCGTTATGCAATGCCATATATCAAAAAGCAATGGAACAATAGAAGAAATAATAAGCAAAAAAAAGAAACTGCAATTGCATAAGCTGTAAGTGATAAAGAAGCCAATTACGATTTAGTAACTGGCTTCTTTTTTATACATCTCATCTTCTTTCTTCCTTTGTTCTTCTTCTTTTTTAAAATAGGCTGTTGCTTCTTCTATAAAATAATGCACAATTGGAGAGACCCATCTGCTTTTATGATAAAAAAGAAAGGAAGCAACTTGACCATGTTTTTTATCTATACGTTGTGCAGATAAACGGCCATCCTTTAGTTCATTTTGAATCGTAATTTCTGGAACAAGTGCTAATCCTAATCCACATTGAACACATTGCTTGATTGCTTCGATACTCCAAAACTCATGAACAGAGGAGGGAATAATATTTTCTTCTTCCATAAATTTATCAAAAATCATTCGATAGGGACAATTGCTTTCCGAATAAAGAATAGAATTAGGCTGCATATGGCCTGGTGAAGATATGATGCTCATATGTTCATCTAACATTTTAATCGTTTCTAATGATGGATGCTTTTTAAATTCTAAATTAAGAAGCAAGGCAATATCTAAATCTCCTATTTCAACTAAATGTTGAATCTCCTCACAGGTGCCCATGCGAACCGATAAATGGACATCTGGAAATTTTTCTTTGTATGCCTGTATTATTGTTGGAAGTCGATAAACTGTTAATGATTCTGAGGCTCCAATCGTGATTTTTCCTTTTTTAGTAATAGAAGACTGGTGAAGTTCTTTTGCTCCTTTATGTAAACGAAGCATTTCATTCGCATAGGGAAGAAATGATTTACCTAGCTCTGTTAAAGCAATTGTTTTCCCAAGCCGATCAAAGAGCGGTCCCTCTAAGTCCATTTCTAGTGCCTGTATATGAGAAGTAATCGTAGATTGAGCATAGCCAAGCTGGTTGGCTGCCTTTGCAAATCCTCCTGCTTCTATAATAGCTTTAAAAGTCTGTAAGTGACGAATCTCCATTGTTTCTCCTCCTGATATCGGTAAATTCGATAGTATCTATCATATATATCTATTTTACTGAATGGAAAAAGGGAAATACAATAGGTAATAAGAAATTGATAAATTTTATTGGGGAGTGGGAGAAAGAATGAAGCACGGAAAAATAGGTTCCTTAACCTTAAGTGGATTAATCATTGGTCCATTATTAGGATCTGGAATTATTTTATTGCCAACCATTATTTATGAAAATCTAGGAAACTATGCAATTTTTGCATGGTTAGTCATGTCTATAATTGGGATTTGCTTTGCATATGTTTGTGGAGAATTAATGATTCAATTTCCAGGAGAATCTGGTCTGGGAAATGCAATGGAAACTGCATTTGGACCAGAAATAAAAAATCTTGCCTCAATCTTTCTCATGATTGCAGCACTTATGGGGCCAGTTGCAGTTATGATGACTGCTGCTGAATATATTCAGACCTGGCTATTTTCTGAGCATATAAAATTGGAATGGATTGCAATAATCCTGTTAGTAATGAATGGGTTGATTTTATTGCTCCGCTTGAATTTTCTTGGGAAATTATCCTTTTTTATTTCTTCCTTTGCCGTTTTGATTTTAGTTAGTGGAAGTATATTTTCTTTGTTGAACCAGCCTAGTGGATCTTGGGATTTTCCTGAATTTCATTTCGATTCCTTTGGTTACAGTCTGTTGCTTCTTTTTTGGACAATTGTAGGCTGGGAAATTATCGGGAATTATTCCAGTGAAGTGAAAAATCCGAGGTCGACGATTCGAAAAGCCATTTTTTTTAGTGCGGCTATCATTTTGCTTGTCAATTTAGTGCTATCAGCAGCTGTACAATGGACGACATACAACAGTTCGTTTACAATTCGCTTAACTGGTGTCATGTTCCCTTTATTTGGTCCATTGGCTATTGGTTTACTAACAATTGTGGCAACAGGACTTTGTATAACCACACATTTAATGGTTGTGGGAGGAGTAGCTAGACTGATAGCATCCTTATCAAAATCGGTTCCAGTTTTTCATTTTTTAACAAAAAAACTTTCCAACGGTGCTCCATATAAAGCAATTGCACTTCTTGTATTGACACATCTCTTCTTTGTTGTGCTGCTATTTATAAAAATCGTGACAGTAGAGCAATTAGTTGGACTTGCGAATGCTTTTTTCATCGCTAATGCATTAATTGGCTTATTTGCAGCAATCAAATTATTAGCTGCTCCATGGATAAAAGGAATGGCAATCGTGCTTAGTGTGTTATTTGGTATTTTACTTTTTCGGTCTTCTATTATTGCTTTATTTATTATTTTAGTATTAACCTTGCTATTAAGTAGAAGGTACTGTCAATATTTTTGTGTAAATGACTTTTCAACTTCTCAAGGTAGATGATCACCTTCGTATTCAAATAGATTTGTTCGAAGTGTTGATTTGGGTGTCTAGGAAAGGGCTAGCCCTTTCCTAGA
>NZ_CATNHG010000076.1:0-72084 GCF_950097965.1 Bacillus sp. T2.9-1 | reverse complement strand
CAGCAATCGGCGGAGCGAACTCTTGACAAACCGAACTTGCCAATGGTTTAAAATGGAAAAAATCAAGGGCTTATTTGGCATGCCTTCTTTTGTCCCCTTCGCCCTTGATAACCTGAATTCAAACCATTGGTGTGTTTGTCAAGAGCGATTGCGAGCCTCTCCACTTCAAAAAGGAAAGAAGAAAAAGACTTCAGGTTACTTTTTCATAGAAGTTTTGACACTACCTTCTTTTACATTAATAAATTACTCATTTTTATAATCAAATTCGTTGTTCCTCGGTATCCAACACTTGTAAATAAGGAACTACCAATTTGATGAAAAATTGGAAAACCTATTGGAAGGAATGCAACATTTTTCCTATCTGCTCCCTTTTCACCGTGAGAATTACTTATCCACAGATCCGCATTATCAGCCATGGTTTCTAAATCGTCTAAATCACCGATGAATATATCTTCCTCCATATTTGATAGCACCTTAGCTGAAAAGCTGCTGACTAATCCATCTATCGTTCCGCCTAATTCTTTGCAGACGTTAACAATAGAAAAAAGATGATCTGGTTCTAAGCCAATAACTATTTTTTTCCCAGAAAAGTAAAAATGGGAATCCAATATACAGTCAAGTAAATTATCCCTTTCCCACTGGTAAAATGAGTCTCCTTTTTTTCCACTTAACGATTGCAAAAAAGAAAAAAATTCATCATTAGCTTTTAATCCTGTTAAGCTAGGAAACAACCGAAAAGGTATTCCTGCTGCTGCTTCCAACATTTGAGCTGATTTTTCCAAACTAGTTCCCACAGCAATTGTCATTTCCGATTCAAATAATCCTTGTAATTGCTCCCTCGTAGCCCCCCCTTGTGATAATGGGGAAAAACCTTTTTGTAAAGATCCTGTTAACGAAGTGGAGATATCTGGTGCAGTTATGACAGAAAATCCAAATGATTGGATAATTTTTTTTATTTCCATTACATCTCCTGCCGTTAAAAAAGATCCTGCTAGCAAATTAATTTGGTTTTGTTTCTTTTTCATCGGTAATGTAAACTTCTGCTGTTCCACTAAACCACGTATCATCGCTTCAACGGTTAATTGAAAGCCAGATTCTAACGATCCTTCAAAATCTGGTAAAGCAACAGGGAAAATAAAACAGTTTGGTTCATTTGTTTTTAAATAGTTTTTAATGTTTCCTATTAAATCATCTCCAGCAGTTTCCGTTAAACCAGTACTTAATACTGCCATCAATGAAGGATGATGTTTGTTAAGAATTGTCTCCATTGCTTCTATTGTGCTTCTTTCCCCACCAAAGATAATATTCATTTCCTGAAGAGCAGTCGTTTGAATAGAAACTGGTTCCCGATAATGCTGTGTCATAAGTGCTTTAATGAAAGCAGCGCAACCTTGAGATCCATGTACAAGCGGGATAGCACGGAATAATCCCTGAAGCGCCAGAACTCCACCCAATGTTTGACTAACTTTTAGTGGGTTAATGGCAAGTTTCTTATCTAGTTTTACAATTGTCACTCTTTTCCTACCTCCTTCCAAGGAGAAGGAGATTGAAGTAATTCCCAAATTGGATGTTCCAATGCATACACTAATTGTTCTGCTAACCGTTTTAATCCAACATATCCAGCATAAGCATGATGGCGTTCTTGGTTTACATCAAGAAAAGGAATCTGTTCTTTTAAGGCAACATACATATTTCTCCCCCCAGCAATGATAATATCTGCTTTTTCATTACGAAAAGTTTCTAATATCTTGCTGGCTCCTCCGGATTCTATTAATTTTGCCGATTCTCCAATTCTTTCTTTTATACGTTCAATGTCATCCATCGTACTTTTATTTGTGCCAACTCCTACTACCTCTATTCCTAGTTCTTGGAGTGCAGAAATGATAGACCAACTTTTCACCCCACCAGTATAAAGTATTGCTCTTTTTCCTAATAATTTTTTACGAAATTTAGTTAAATCAAATGCTAGTTTTTCTTCTTGCGCTTTTGTAAAAGCTCGGACTTTTTTCATTAATTCTTGATTGTTAAGCATATATGAAATGGTTAGTAAAGATAGGGTTGTTTCTTTTGCTCCGTAAAAAGATCCTTCAAAATATGGAATATCGTATTTTTCTTCCATTTTTCTTGCCATGTTAATCAACGCTCTACTGCATACAACCATATTTAATTTCGCTTTATGCGCCCATCTAATTTTATGAAACCTTCCGTCTCCTGTAATATTAGCTAAAATGCGTATACCCACTTGATCGAAAAGTTCTTTTATATCCCACATTTCTCCGGCAATGTTATATTCTCCAATTAAATTTATATCAAATGGTGTTTCTATTGGAGGAGTATCTGTTCCAATTACATGGTCCATCAATGCGTTACCAGCTAATCTATTGCCCATATTCTTACTACCAACAAATCCTGGGCTATTCACTGGAATTACAGGAATTCCAATTACTTTGCTTTCGCTTTTACAAATGGAATCTAAATCTACACCTATTAGGGCGGTCACACAAGTCGAATAAACAAAAATAGCCGGTGGACTAAATCTGTCTGCAATTTCACGAATTGCCCCTCTCAATTTTTGCTCTCCACCGAAGATAATATCTTGTTCTTTAAGATCTGTAGTTAATCCATATTGATAAAGATAGGACCCCGAACTTAAACTTCCTCTCGCTTCCCAACTATTTCCGCCACACGCAATAGGTCCATGCACAAGATGTGCTGCATCGACAATGGGAAGAAGAGTAATTTGAGCGCCATCAAAAGAGCAACCACCTGATGCCGCACCAGGAGTTGGCTGAACACAACCTTTATGTGCCTGATTTACCGAGTTATGTTCACATGCTGGTTCAGCAAATGCCTCTACAACATATTTCTCCATGCTATAATCCCCCCCTATCAAAAAATTTCCGCTTAATCCCTAAAAAGTTGATTGTCAGCGAGATTATAGATATCCCGCTGACAATTCTTACTTACCGTACTGTATCATAGCTATGATCTGGTGCCTCATCATCTAATTGTTGCAATATAGTATTAACAATTAACGTCAATACATTTAATGTCCCTTGATAACCGATAATTGGATATCGATGCATGTGATGTCGATCAAAAATTGGAAAACCGATTCTTACCAAAGGAATATTAGCATCTTTTGCACAATACTTCATATGTGTACTACCTATTGCAAAATCAACGGGTTCTGTTAACAATAAAGATCGCATATGCCATAAATCTTTTCCTATGTGAACTTTTCCGCCAATACCATATGGACTTTTTAATAAAAGCTCTTCAGCTTCCTTTTTGAATTTTTTATCTCCATTCGTGCAAACGATATGAATTGGTTCAATCCCAACTTCCAAGCAAAAGGAGATTAACCCAAGTAGTAAGTCTGGATCTCCTGCCAAGGCTACACGCTTACCGTGTAAATAGGCATGGGAATCAGTTAAAGCATCTACTACTCTTCCACGTTCTTCTTTGAGAACAGCTGGTATATCTCTACCAGACAATTGTTTAATGTTTTCTAATAAAGTATCGGTATTTTTAATTCCTATCGGCATCCACGATGAAATCGTTTTTTGATGCCATGATGTCTTAATATACTTTTCTACTTTTTTAGTAGAATATTTTTGTAGCAAAATAGTTCCATTTGCATTAGGAGCCTGTGCAACATCTTCTAATTTGGTGCCACCATAGTAATAGTTATATTCACCATTTGCTGGAGAATCTAAATTGCCACTATGATCACCTAGAATGGTATAATCTACATTCATTAGTTCTAAAATTCTTTTTAATTCTGCGAAATTACCTGTATACGTATCAAATCCAGGAATAATATTTATTTTATCTGTAGGAACCTTATTTTCTATATCTCCTTTTTTCTCGGACAAGTAGGAAAGTATCGAGCGCATCATAGAATCATAACCATGAATATGAGATCCTACAAAACTAGGAGTATTGGTAAACGGAACTGGAAATTCTTTATCGATTGCTCCTTCTATCCGTGCATTCTCAATAAATGCACTTAAATCATCCCCAATAACTTCTGCCATACAAGTTGTACTTACTGCAATCATTTTCGGTTTATATAAGGCGCTACTATTTTGAAGCCCCTCAATTAAATTTCTCATTCCTCCAAATACAGCTCCATCTTCCGTCATAGACGAAGAAACTGCTGGTACAGGTTCTTTAAAATGCCGAGCAAAGTGACTACGAAAATAGGCTACACAGCCTTGAGAACCGTGAACAAAAGGAAGTGTTCCTTCAAAACTCAAACCTGCTAATACTGCCCCTAGAGGTTGACAAGCTTTTGCAGGGTTAATGGTAGCTGCAGCTCTGCTAAAGTTTATATCTTTATATTCTTCCGTTTTTAAATAATCTTCTGTTTCTTCTACTTCCTGTATAGAACATGGCGCTTCAAATAGCAGTTTATTTTCTGCTTGTTTTTTATATTTCTCACTCTGAAATAAAGTATTATGATCTTGAATTTCAGGATTTTTTGCCATAATTATCCCCCCTCCTTTACTTAATATGGTGCTGCCAATAGATCCCAAACAGGGCTATTTATAGCAGTATCCATGTCTTTTGCAAATACTTTAAATCCATCAAACCCATGATAAGGACCGCTATAATCCCATGAATGCATTTGTCTAAATGGAATTCCCAATTTATGATAAACGTATTTTTCTTTTACACCAGCACCCATTAAATCTATATCTAATTTATCTGATAGAAATTCTATATCATATGCAGTTGGATCATCATACAATATGGTTCCATCATGTAATTCTGATAGTGTTTTCTCATAATCATCCTTATGTGCAAATTCATATCCAGTCGCTACAATTTTCATCCCTAAATCTTCATAAGCACCGATAGTATGGCGGGCACGCAATCCACCAATAATGAGCATTACTTTTTTCCCTTCTAACCGAGGACGATATTTTTGAATGATTTCATCCATCTCAAGTTGGTATTTAGCTATTACTCTTTCTGCATTTTCTTGAATTGTTTCATCAAAATGGGCCGCAATCGCACGCAAACTTTCTATTGTTTTCGTTGGTCCAAAGAAGTTATATTCCATCCAAGGAATACCATACTTTTCTTCTAATGTTGTAGCCATATAGTTCATGGAGCGATAACAATGTATCAGATTTAATTTTGATTTATGGGTGATTCCTAATTCATTGATGGATCCATCTCCTGACCATTGAGCAATAACTCTCAAGCCAATTTCTTCTAAAAGAATGCGGGAAGCCCATGCATCTCCACCAATATTATAGTCTCCAATAATAGCTACATCATATGGACCCGACTCTGCCAGTTCTCGAGTACCCATAACGTGATCTCTAATAGTGTCATTTGCAATATGATGGCCAAGTGACTGGCTAACTCCTCGGAATCCTTCACAACGAACTGGAATAACTGGAATCCCCAGCTCATTGGTCATTTTCTTCCCAACCGCTTCAATATCATCACCAATTAATCCAACAGGACATTCAGATTGAATGGAAATTCCTTTTGCAAGTGGGAACATCTCTTTCACTTCTCTACATAATGCCTCTAACTTTTTATCTCCACCAAATACAATATCTCTCTCTTGGAAATCACTAGTTATTTGCATCGCGGTAAAATTATTTATGCCCAACTTACCGTTTGCGTAGTTTCTTCGGGTTCCCCAGCTATATTGGCCACACCCTACTGGTCCATGGCTAATATGAATCATATCTTTAATCGGTCCCCAAACAACTCCCTTTGAACCTGCATATGCACATCCACGAATGGTCATAACGCCAGGACGTGATTTGATATTGGATTTAATAGAACATTTGCCAGATTCGATTGTCTCTTCATCGGCAATTTGAAAATGTTTTTTTCGGAATTTTTTTGTTTTTTCCGGATAAACCTCTAACAGCTCATCAATTAATGCCTGACTCTCCTCAACTTTTGTACTCATCAAATCTCACCTCTTTTCTAGTAATCTCTTTTATTTAGTAGCTGCTTCTTGCTCTTCTAATTTTTTGATTGCTGTTTCTTCATCCTCAATAACACCAAATTCCATTAATAGGGATTCTAGCTCTTCCATTTCTATTGGCGTAGGAATCGTCATCATATCGTTTTCCAATATTTTTTGTGCTAAATATTCATATTCCTTTGCTTGCTGGTCTTCTGGTTTGTATTGAGCAACTGTCATCTTACGCAATTCAGCATGCTGGACGACATTATTGCGTGGAACATAATGAATCATTTGTGTATTTAAACGGCGGGCAAGCTCTGAAATTAGCTCTGCTTCTCTGTCCGTATTACGGCTATTACAAATTAATCCACCTAATCGTACACCGCCACTATTTGCATATTTTAAAATACCGCGAGAAATATTATTTGCTGCATACATCGCCATCATTTCACCTGAACAAACAATATAAATTTCTTGCGCTTTATTTTCACGTATTGGCATTGCAAAACCACCACATACAACGTCCCCTAATACATCATAAGAAACAAAATCTAATCCTTCATAAGCTCCTTCTTCCTCTAAAAAATTAATAGAGGTAATAATTCCACGTCCAGCACAGCCAACCCCTGGTTCTGGCCCCCCTGATTCTACACATAGGATATCGCCATAACCTTTTGCGATGACATCTTCTAATTCTAGATCCTCTACTGTTCCCATTTCTGCTGCTTGTTCTAAAACTGTACTTTGTGCTTTCGTATTTAGAATTAAACGAGTGGAGTCTGCTTTAGGATCACATCCCACAATCATAATTTTTTGACCAAATTTTGTTGCTAATTGTGCTAAAGTATTTTGTGATGTAGTTGATTTTCCAATTCCACCTTTTCCATAAAAAGCGATTTGACGCATTGTAATTCCCCCTCCATTTTAATTAAAACTTCCCAAATGAATTAAACATATTCTACTGACATATGGTTCATATACTTGTAATATTTACTACTCTCATAAAGCAATTCTTCAATGTTTCCAGATTGGATAATGGAAACTATTCCTCTATCCTGCAAATACTTTTGAGGTGCTTTGCCAATGCCAGAACTAATTAACATCTGACAATCTTTTAAAATCTCAGCGGTTTCTGCAAGTATTGGAACCTGTTTTGTATTGCAACCAACTTTTCCAACACAATAAGACTGAACCTTCCTAACACCGACAAACTTAATTTCTTTTTCTTTCACATCAAAAACCAAAAATTCTTTCGCATGCCCAAAATGAAGATTGACTCTTGCATTCCCTCTTGTCGTTACAGCTATTCTAAGACTTGAAGAACCTGATTCTATTTTTCTTTGTTTTAATGCCTCTCGTTCTTGTTTTTTCTTGCTTTTTTCTTTCACTTTCAACTCAAGTTCTTGCTGAATTGTTTCTCTTGCTATTGGGTCATATTGAATCGGAACATTCATAATCTTGTCCTTGGTATATTGTGCACTTCTGTCTTCTCCCAGCAATCCGATTGCATCAGCTCTACATTGACGGCAATGTTTCATCATTTTCAAACTTCCAGAACATTTTTCTTGTATTTCTTGTATTTCTTTAGATGTTGGGTTTCTAACTCCATTTCTTTCAAAAACTGTATCAGGAGTAACAATTAAAGGCATAATATTATGGACAAACGCTCCCCTTTTCTTCACTGCCTTCGAAATTTCCTCCATATGCTGATCGTTTATTCCTGGAATAAATACTGAGTTTACTTTACATAGAATCCCTTTTTCAGTCAGTGCTTCTAGCCCTTTCAACTGATTATTAATTAGAATTTCAGCAGCCTCAATTCCCTTGTATTTTTTACCTTCATAAAAAATATACGAGTATATATGTTGCCCGATCTGTGGATTAACTGCATTAATCGTTATCGTTACATGATCAATATTTAATTCTTGAATCTGATCGATAAATTCTAAAAGTCTTAATCCATTTGTACTTAAGCAAAGTTTTAGTTCTGGTGCCTTTTCTGCCACCCCCCGAAAAGTTGCAAATGTCTTTTCTGGATTAGCCAATGGATCTCCAGGTCCAGCAACGCCAACTACTGATAATTGCGGAATCTCCCCTGCTACTACTAAAACTTTTCTTACTGCTTCTTCTGGCTTTAATACTTCACTAACAACTCCCGGTCTACTTTCGTTTGCACAATCAAATTTACGACTGCAATAATTGCAACGAATATTACATGCAGGTGCCACTGCTACATGCATGCGGGCAAAATGATGATGTGCATCCTCGCTATAGCAGGGATGACGGGCAATGCGATCTTCCACTTCTTGATTAATCGTTTTCACACTCTCTCCTCCCTGAAATAAATTGATACACAAATGCATTTCTTGTTTCTAGTAATTCCCTTTCTCATCCCCCTTCCTTTTAAAATTTCTAAGAGGTTTCCAACATCTCCATATTATTAATGTAAATATATGGAATTCTTTCGCTGATTACCTAAGATATTATTTTCTGTAAATTCAAAATTCAATATAATTGTCAGATTATTTTACAGGTTTTTTCTTGCAATCGATTACAAATTGCGTTTTTATTCATAATTTTGTAACATTCATACAAATATCCAGAAAAAACAGTTCTTAATTCCTAATTTATTAGAAAGAGGGATTTTGCTTTCATGAGCAAAATCCCTCTTTCTAACTTTATTGATTTAAATACTCCATTTCCTGCAATTTTCCATACTTCATATACAAAATGCGATTGCCTAAAATTTTTGCCTCCTCATAATCATGTGTAACCATAATTATCGGGATTTTCCATAGCTGATGAAGTCTTTTCAATTCTTCATAGCAAACATTTTTCGTAAATTGATCCAAACTAGAAAATGGTTCATCAAGCAATAATAATTGTGGCTCTGTTGATAAGGCTCTGGCTAAAGCCACTCGTTGTTTTTCCCCACCTGAAATTTGTCTTGGATACTTTTTCAGCAAATGTTCTATCCCAATTACTTGGACAAGATGATTTACTAACGACTGACTTTTCATAGCATAGGTGATATTTTTTTCAACGGTCATATGGGGAAAAAGGGCAAAATCTTGAAATAAATAACCTAGTTTTCTTTTTTGAATCGGCATTACTCCTCGATTTTTTTCAAAAAAAGTCTGCTCGTTAAATTTTATCAACCCATCATCAGGTACATCTAATCCAGCAATACAATTCAGAACGGTTGTTTTACCAGATCCAGAAGGACCAAAAAGGATTAAAATGTCATCTTTGGATTCAAATTGCAACTGAATCGTGAAATGTTGTAATTGCTTCTTCATGTTTAACATAAGCATTAATATCACCTGTTTTATTTTTGGAATATTTCTACCTAAATTGATTACCTCTTAATCTTTGTAAATGAAAGTCTTTGATTATTAATCTGTTTTATATTTTAATAAATTTCTTTTGCTCCACCAATTCAACCAGATATTCGCAACTAAACCCAATACAATTAAAATTACCACCCAAAAAGATGCTGTAGAAGTATTCCCAGCTTGTACAGCGAAGTAGATTTCAACTGGAATTGTATTTGTTCTACCTGGAATAAAGCCAGCAATCATTAATGTCGCACCAAACTCACCAAGTGATCTAGCAAATGTGAGAACAACCCCTGCTAATAATCCAGGCCAGGCTAGTGGAAACGAAATGGTCCAAAATACTTTAAACTTACTTGCTCCCATGATTATTGCAGCATTTTCAATATTTTTGTCATAATTTTGGAAGGCAGCAGAAGCACTTTGATACATAAGTGGGAAAGCAACAACAATCGCTGCAAGGATTGCTCCGAACAATGTGAATACAATTTGTATATTAGTCGACTCAAATAATAATTTCCCGAATATACCATTTTTTCCAAAAAGGTATAACAGGGCAAACCCAACAACGGTTGGTGGCAAAACTAGTGGTAACAATATAATTGCTTCTAACACACTTTTCCCCAAAAAATCTTCTCTAGCAATTGCTCTTGCACCAAAAGTACCTAAAATAAAAACAATAATTGTGGCAATGGAAGCTACTTTTAACGATAAGAATAAGGGTGTATAATCCATCTTTTTATATTCTCCCTCGAATACTAGAGAACTTTCTCCTTTCGCTTATTAAATTTATTTAATAAATCCGTATTCAGCTAAAATGGTTTGTGCCTGTTCTGAAAGTAGAAACTCGATAAATTTGTTTGCTGTGTCTTGTGTTGTGGAGTCAGTTAATACTGCGGCAGGATAAATAATCGGTGTATGCAAAGAGGAATCTGCTTCTGCTAAAACTTGTACCTTCTCTGAAATAAGTGCGTCAGATGAATACACAAATCCAATATCTGTATTTCCTGATTCAACATAGGTTAATACTTGTGTTACATCACTTCCGTAAACAAATTTATTTTTAAGCTCTTCCCATTTACCCAGATTTTCTAGAATTTCTTTCGTATATGTTCCAGCAGGTACACTATCTGGATCTCCTATAGCAATTTGTCCCATTTCATCCCCTTTTAAATTTTCAAAAGTTAAGAAATCTTTATCACTATCTTTTTCTCCTATCAAAACTATTTTATTGCCTGTAAAATCCTTTCTCGTTTCTTTTACAATTAAATTCTCATCTTCTAGCATATTCATCCATTTTTGATCAGCAGATAAAAAAATATCAACTGGCGCACCTTGTTGTATTTGCTGTGCTAATTGACCAGAACTACCAAAATTGACAGTAATGGTTACTTGGGGGTATTCTTTTTTAAAAGCATCTTGTAATTCTCCCACTGCTTCTTGTAAACTTGCAGCAGCAGCAATCGATAGTTCCACTGCATCTTTCTTCTCCTTTTGAACTGATGCCTCCTTATCGTTGCTACATCCTGGTAACATAAACAAAATAAGAATGGCTAAAAAAATACAAACTTGATTTTTCATCTTGATCCTCCTACTCTATTTTTATCTAACTATAACTAGGTATAATATATAATAGAAGAAACTAGGAAATTAATTCTATTTAGTTATAAATAGTTATAATTAGTTATAACGATTATAGGAATAAATAATACCTTAGTAAATATAAAATACAGAAAATTCTAATAATAAAATCGAGGTGTTCACAAATGAGTCACAAAAAATCTTATACTACGGAGGAAATTGCAGATATTCTCAAAGTTTCAAAGCTAACTGTCTATGACTTGATAAAAAAGGGGAAGTTAGCTGCATATAGAGTTGGCAGACAAATGAGAGTAGATGAAGCCGACTTAGAGAAATTTAAATGGAATGCAAAAGAAAAACAATCCACAACAAATGAATCATCTAGATTGCCTATCCTTTCTCCCAATCACTTTCATGATCCTTTTACCAATATTCGGTCCATCATAATTAGTGGACAAGACCCTTCTTTAGATATACTCTCAAGACATTTGGATAACAGCGTAGACTACTTCCGCCCTCTCCGTTCATACGCAAGCAGTTT
This sequence comes from Bacillus sp. T2.9-1, assembly GCF_950097965.1. NCBI lineage: Bacteria > Bacillati > Bacillota > Bacilli > Caryophanales > Bacillaceae > Bacillus > Bacillus sp. T2.9-1. Next base: position 60,683 of record NZ_CATNHG010000076.1, on the reverse strand, counting down.
AAATGGAATCATTAGCCAGTATAATGGGGAGGTAGATATCGCTAGTGTTCACTTATTTGATGGGGAAACTTCCACTTTCAATCTGCCCTATTTAAAAAAGCTATTAGTAAGTCATTCTTTTATTGTTATTCGTTTTATAAACAGATGGGCTGGATTTTATGTAAAACATGGAAATCCAAAAAAAATTATTAGTTGGCAAGATATACAACGTTCTGACATTAAATTACTGAATCGCGAAATTGGATCAGGTGCTAGAACATTGTTAGATGAACATTTAAGAATGAATAATATTACAATCCAATCTATTCATGGCTATGAAGAAGTTGCTACAAGTCATTTTAGCGTAGCAGTCGGAATTGCACAGAATAAGGCTGATTTTGGAATTGGAATGGAAAAAATCAATTATCCATCTGGAATTGATTTTTTACCACTTGTAAAAGAAAACTACGATTTGGTGATTTTAAGGTCATCAGCAAACGAGCAGCTTATTCAATTAGTAGTTGAATTACTTAAAACAAAGGAGCTAAAAAGTGAACTTTCAGCTGGTGGGTATGATATTTCTGAAACGGGAAAGATTATTTATTCTCAATAAATGAATTAAACGAGCCTTCCTTATTTTCTTAGAGCGTTAAGTTTGTTTTTGGTACTTTTCTGTATAAATAGATTTGTAGAATTATAGACAGAAAGAGAATATTTTTATAAATAAGTGCTACTTTCATTGAAAACCGTCTAAAAAGTTACGAAAATTGACACAGTTATATTTTTGAATTTCCCTTAAAATAGATATATTGATTGTTTATACTAAAAATTCTAAATTTTCATACTACTAAAGGAATAGACAATCTGTTGATTTAACTTCTAAAGAGGGGGAGTAAAATGTCTATATTACCAACAAAAAATGAACTAGGTTTCTATGAAATTCGGTTAGAATCCATCGGAGGTCTTGGTGCAAACTTAGCTGGAAAAATGTTAGCAGAAGCTGGTGTTCTAGGCTTAGGATTAAACGGATCTAACTTTTCTTCCTATGGTTCTGAAAAAAAAGGATCTCCTGTAAAGAGTTTCATTCGTTTCTGTGATGTCACCACAGATATCCGCGCCCACAGTCCTATTGAAGAGCCACATGTTATTGGGGTGTTTCATGAAGCCTTATATAAAACCGTAAATGTATCAAGTGGCCTAAAGTCAGATGGAATTATTTTAGTTAATTCTGCCAGAGATTTTGACGAAGTAAAAAGAGATTTAAACCTTCAGCACGGAACATTAGCTATCGTTGATGCACTTAAAATTGCGGTTAAAGAAAAGACAAGAGTGAACACTGCAATGCTTGGTGCTCTATTTCGCATATGTGATTTTCTAGACCCAGAAGCTATTAGGAATGTTATTAAAAGGACATTCGAGAAAAAATATCCTCACTTAGTAGAAGCAAATATTAGAACATTTGACCGAGGTTATGAAGAAGTTGTATTTAAAAAATATGAAACACCTCAAGATACTCATCAAAATGCTTTCTCACGCCCTCTCTCATCATTAGGATTTGCGACCCAAACTATCGGCGGTGTCCTAACGACACAAGGAAATAGTATGGAAAAGGATTTAGGCGGCTCTCGCCAAGGTTATATTCCAAAATTCGACAAAGAAAGTTGTATTAATTGTGCTTCTTGTGATACTGTTTGTCCAGACCTCTGCTTTGTATGGGACAAAAGAGTAAATAAGCGTGGGAAGCAAATAATGACGTTACAAGGAATAGATTATCAATATTGTAAGGGGTGCCTAAAATGTATTGAAGCGTGTCCAACAAGTGCACTGAGTACAGTCCAAGAGAAACAAGGATTCACGCATGATAACAAAGTATCCCAAAATTTTCCTTATATTTCAGGAGGGATTTCCTAAATGTCTATATTAGAAAATGATCTGTTAATCAAAAATAGACCAGTTCAAATAACCACATTTGAATCTGGAAATGAAATGGCTGCTATGGCTGCCGCGCAAATAAATTATCATATAATGGGCTATTTCCCTATAACCCCTTCTACAGAGGTTGCACAATATTTAGATCAAATGAAAACAAGGGGCGAACACGACATTCAATTAATTCCAGCTGATGGAGAACATGGATCTGCAGGAATATGTTACGGAGCAGCTGCAACAGGTGCCCGCGTAATTAATGCAACAAGTGCCAATGGCTTTATGTATATGCTTGAACAACTTCCTGTCCAATCTGGCACAAGATTTCCGATGGTATTAAATCTTGTTACCCGTGCGATAAGCGGTCCTCTCGATATTAGAGGCGATCATTCAGATTTATATTTTGCTCTAAATACAGGTTGGGTCATTTTAACAGCAAGAACGCCTCAAGCTGTTTATGATATGAATATTTTGGCCTTGAAAATTGCCGAGCATTCAAAAGTTCGATTACCTGTAATTGTAGCTTATGATGGCTTTTTTACCTCTCATCAAAAAAGAAAAGTCCATTATTTTCAAGATAAAGAAGTTGTTCAACGTTTTGTTGGTCCTTGCCCAACAGAATATCCAGCTATTCGAAATCCAAAGCAGCCAGTTACCATTGGCGCACACATGAATGGTGATGATTTATTAAACAACCACTTCCAACAATCGGAAGCAATCTACCGAGCAAAAGATGTTTTTATAGAGATTTCAAAGGAATTCGAAAAAATTGCCGGGAGACACTATCCCCTGTTAGACCTATATAGAATGGATGATGCAGATGTTGCATTGTTCCTACTGAATTCTGCCGCTGAAACAGCTAAAGATGTGGTAGATCAATTACGTGAAAAAGGGATAAAAGCTGGGGTAATTAGTCCAAATCTAATTCGTCCTTTTCCTGCAGAAGAAATTAGAAAAGCTTTAAGAAATGTAAAGGCACTGTTAGTTGGGGAACGTGCTGATTCTTACGGTGGACATGGTCCAAATATTACACATGAAGTAAAATCCGCTTTGCAGGAAGATAAATCTAATAAAACCATTGTATTAAGTCGTGTTTTTGGATTAGGCGGAAAAGATTTTTATGCAGATGATGCAGAAAATTTATTTTATTTCGCCATTGAAGTGATGAATCAATCGAAAACTGTTAAAACGTTTGATTATTATGGACATTATCCAGGGGAGGTAGATAAAAAATTACAACCATTGATGGAACCACAATTTGGAGAAGACGACTTTAATACTGGATTAATTGAAGTTAACCAAGATGAAGAAACACAAACTATAAAAGTTAAAGTTCCTCCCCTTCGTACCCTTACTGCAAAACCAAAACGTTTTGCTCCAGGTCATGGGGCTTGTCCTGGCTGTGGAATTTTATCTGGTCTTGAACTCTTTTTTAAAGGCATTGAAGGAGATATTGTTGTATTATTCCAAACTGGCTGTGCTTATGTAGTGACAACAGCTTACCCCCATACTTCTCATAAGCAAACAATGATGCATAACTTATTTCAAAACGGACCTGCTACATTATCCGGGACATTAGAAGCCTTTTTGGAATTACAAAAAAGAGGAGAAATAGAGATTGCTGATAATACAACTTTTGTGATGGTCACTGGTGATGGCGGAATGGATATTGGCATGGGGTCAGCCATTGGAACAGCTTTAAGAAATCATCATTTAATTATGTTAGAATACGACAATGAAGGGTATATGAATACTGGTTCACAAATGTCTTATTCTACTCCAATTGGTCATATGACTAGTACAAGTAATATAGGACGTACTCAAAAAGGTAAAGGATTTCATCATAAAGATACCGCGCAAATTATGGCTGCTACAAATATTCCATATGTATTTACAGGTGCTGAAGCCTTTCCATTGGATTTAATAAAAAAAGGAGCAAAAGCACAATGGTATGCGCAAAATGTTGGTACTGTCTATGGGAAGATTCTTGTTAATTGTCCATTAAATTGGAAAACAGATGACAAATTCGGATCTAAAATAGTGGAAGCAGCCGTCCAATCATGCTTCTTTCCACTATATGAAGTGGAAAATGGTATAACAACCATTACTTATAACCCAGAAGAAAAAAATAAAAAAATTCCTTTAACAGAGTGGTTGAAATATATGGGGAAAACCAAGCATTTACTAAAAGATGAAAATACAGAAATGCTAAAAGATTTTGACCAAGAAGTAGAAAAAAGATGGACAAAATTAAAAATGAAGCATGAACATCCGTTACTTTAAATAAATAAGACTTGTAAATAAATAAGAGAAACATTAATGAGGAGATTCAATCCCTTTAATGTTTCTTTTTTTTGTGATTAATTATCCACTATTCGATCATTATTTTTATAGTTTTAACAATGGAATTCTTTCCTAATCACTTTATGTTCCTCCCATTTATACTACTATTACTTTATTCGAGACCAAATATTTCTGACTCTGGCAGCTGCGTTTTTGTTAATTCCTCTATTACTTTTTTAAAAGCATTATCTTTTTTCTAGAAGTTCTACTGAAGAAGAGTGATTAAGCAATAATTATTATTTATATTCATGATAATATATATACAAGACAATCGATAACATTGGAAAAGGAGAGAGAGTATGTATGTAAAAGTATATGAATTCCATATACAAGAGGAGAAAATGGATGAATATTTTCGTATTCAAGAAAAAGCATGTAAAATTTATAAAAACTATCTGGACACAGAAACAACCTACTTACAAAGTCACGATGATCCAACAAAATGGATGGAGATGACAACCTATTCTAGTGAGGAAGACTATCATAAGAACATTGCTATTATCAATGATAATGTGGAGATTCAGGCATTATTTAGGGAATTTCAGGCATTACTTTTACCAGAAAATAAACTTATAAAAGAAACAGATTTCACCAAGGTCATGGGATATGAAAAAAATAGCTTTTAAGATATAAGGAAAGGATACCATTAGCTAAAGCAAGGTATCCTTTTAATTCCTATTTAAAATCTTTCCAGTTCATGGAGTTTTCATTTAACAATTCTTCAAAGCTTTTATTTTTCTCTCTTTGTCTTCGTTCTTCCCGTTTTCTTTCTTCTTCTGCTTTTAGCTTAGCCTCTTCTTGTTCTTTAAGCTCTTGTTTTTTATTTTTGAGTTGAGTTGCTAATTGATCATTCAGAAGATCACCTAATGTAACAGGCTTATCTTGTTGTTTTTCTTTTTGGATATTTTTCCGCTTTTTTGCCATACGTTTATCCTCCAACTATCTGTTCATTACTATGCAAGCTCAATGGTTTCATCTAGCTCGACTTCTACATTCCCTTTAATTGCTCTTGTAATCATGCAGCTTTCTTCCGCTTTATGGGCAAGTTTTGCTGCAAGCTTTATGTCTTTTTCAGTAGCCTCTTTTTTTAGTATTATCTTCGGGCGATGAATAATTTTTTGATATGTGAATACACCGTTTGTCACATCCACCACTGCCTCTGATTCTAATGTTAAGCTTTCCTTTTCAAGTCGACTTCTTTCCATCATTGCTGCAAGTGTAATAATAAAGCAAGTTGCTGCAGCACCAAGTAGCATTTCATCTGGATTTGTACCGACACCAGGACCATCCATTTCTTTAGGAATCGATATTTTTGTTTTTAAATTTCCACTTTCAATTGTACCGACATCATTACGATAGCCTGGCCAATCTGCATTTAAATAAAAATGATGTTCTGCCATAATTCAACCCTTCTTTTTTACTATGCTGTATGTATAATAACATATTTTTTTACTCAAGTTATATTAGAGAATTGGATACAGCACAAATAGTCTTGCTAGTATCACTATATTCATTTAGGAGGGATAGTAATGGGTCAAAAACGAGAAAAAGGGTATAGCCAAGCTGGGAAACCAAATGCAGATACTGTCAAACAAACAATCGCAGCAGAAGATTTGGAAAAAGCCATTCATCCGACAAATAGACAAAACTCCAAACAGTAGCTACTTATCTTACACCTTCTACTATTCCTAAAGAGGGTGTAGGATTTTCTTTATTTCTTACCTCCTATATATAAACTTCCGCCCTTTTAGTTCCATCATGTAACCATTTGATCATTTCTGCATAAGATTTTTTATCATAGGCGCCCCTATTCTTTGTCTATTTTTTTAAATTGAAGCGACTGTCTATTTTGTTTCTCTTGGAAGAAGTGATACACTCAAATTAGTTTCTGCTAAATTTCTGTACTAACTGGAGGAATCGGTTTGAGAAAGCTGTTTCGTTATCTATTTTCTGTCTTATTGTTTATTACATCCATTGGAGTATATTGTTCTAATCGATTAATGTATATGAAGAAAAAGGATGATGCTTTTATTTTAAAAAGAGAGAAAGAAGCTGGCAGATATGATCCAGTTACTTTTGAAAATTTAACTAAACAAGAAATTACAATTCCTTCTCCTTATGGCTATGAGTTAAAAGCTATTCTAGTGGAACCTTATGATACGAAGAAATATATCATCATCTCACATGGAGTAACGGAAAATAAAACGAGTTCGATTAAATACATGAACTTATTTTTAGAAAGAGGTTTTAATGGAATCATCTATGACCATCGTAGACACGGAGAATCTGGCGGAAAAAATACAAGCTTCGGTTATTATGAAAAATTTGATTTAAAACAAATTGTAGACTGGGTAAAAAGAGAAAAAGGAAAAGATATTATTTTAGGCATCCATGGGGAATCGATGGGTGCTGCAACGATGATTCTTTATGCTGGAGGAATTGAGGATGGCGCTGACTTTTATATAGCAGATTGTCCATTTTCGGATTTTACCGAACAGCTAAATTATCTAATTAAACAGGAGATAAAACTGCCTGGGAAAGTCTTCATCCCCATTGCTAATTTATTTCTGCGAGCAAGGGCTCGATATTCCATAAAGGATATCTCTCCTATTTCCGTTATTGATAAGATTAAAAGCCCAATGTTATTTATCCATAGTCAAAAAGATGATTTTATTCTGCCAGAAATGACTCAAAAACTTTTTGATAAAAAACAGGGTCCCAAAAAATTATTTTTCGCAGTAAATGGATTTCATGCTCAAAGCTATAATGAGAACAAAGAAGCCTATGAGAAAGCGATTGATGACTTTTTAACGGAATATGTAAAAAGTGATTAAAGAAAAGGAGATATGCTTTTCTTTAGCATGTCTCCTCTTTCTTATTATATCTTAAATTGTTTTATCTTATCCTGTAGATCGGTTGCGAGTTGTGCTAATGAAGTCGAAGATGCTGCTATTTCCTGCATCGATGCTACTTGTTCTTCAGTAGCTGAAGAAACGTTTTCTGTACTAGCTGCTGCTTCACTCGCCATACTATTAACTTCTAGAATAGAATAATTGATTGTATTTGTATGCTCTTTCAAATGGTCAAGTGATTCACTTACTTCTTCTACAAGTGTGACTAGTTCATTAATGGATTTCTCAATTTTCATGAAAGAATCTCCTGCATCTCGAACGATACCGATGCCTGCATCCACTTCATTTGCAGCAGTTGTCATCGATAAAGAAGTATTCTTAGAATCAGTTTGAATCTGACTAATAAGGCTGGTAATTTGCTCTGCAGAACCTGCAGTTTGTTCTGCTAATTTCCTTACTTCATCTGCAACAACTGCAAAACCTTTTCCTTGTTCGCCAGCTCTTGCTGCCTCGATTGCTGCATTTAATGCTAGTAAATTTGTTTGGGAAGAAATATCCGATATTACCATTGTAATATCGGATATTTGATTTATTCTAGATTCTAATGTAGCTATTGATTCGGCAAGCGTCACCATATTATTATTAATGGATTTCATTTGTGTCGTTACTTCTGAAATACGTTTCGCACCCTCAAGCGATACTTCTGCTGTTTGCTCTGCTGTTTCTGCCACTTTTTTTGCACGTACTGTTATAAGTCCAGTCGTTTCATTTACATTACGAATATCGGCTGAGCTTGATTCCATCAATCTCATTTGTGTTTCAGAACCTTCGGCAAGCTCCTGAATCGTTTCAGAAATATGTTCACTTGCTTTGCTACTTTCTTCTGAACTAGAACTCAATTGTTCAGAAGATGAAGCAAGATGATGGGATGTTTCCGATAACATTTCAATAAGGCCCTTCATTCCTTCAGCCATCCTATTATAACTATCAGATAGAGAACCTATTTCATCTTTCCCTTTATAACTCGACCTTTCTGAGAAATCTCCTTGTCCTCCTCTTTCCATTAAAGTTTTTAGACGTTTAATTGGGTTGACAATCATAGCAGAAATATAGAGACCAAATAATACAGCAAGTACTACAGCTATAATTATAACTCCCCAAGATATATAGATCATTGTCGTATAATACTTGTTATTTTCATTGGATATCTGTTCTGCTTTTTCCTCATTTGCTTTTTGAAGTTCATCCAATTGTTCATTGATAAAATTTGTTTTAGTTCGTAAATTTTTAGTATATAAACTATACGCTGAATCATTAAAATTATTGATTGATAAAGAAATAACCTGATCTTGTAGTTGATCAAAGCCAGCAGAAACATCTTTAAATATCTTATATGCCTTTGCCTCTTCCTCTGACAGTTTTATCGAATCAAGTTTTTTAATATACTTGTCGGACTCCTCCGTATTCTTTTTTATTGCTTCTAACAATTCCTGATTTTTCTTCTCATCTTCTGTAATCATTAACTCGATAATGTAGCTATCGCTTGTATATCGATATTTTTGTATTTTTGTAATATATGTATTAGGTAATAGTTTTTCTTCATACATCTTTTGAGTGTTTTTGGACATTTCCTTCATGCCATATATCCCAAATAGTCCGATTAAGATTAATGCTATTGCACTAAACATAATGATAATCATTATTTTTTTTGAAATATTAATATTTTGTAAAAATCTCATTGAAGCTACCTCATTTCACTAATTTAATCCCTTTATCATATCGACATACATCGACAATACTTTAGCCTAAAAAAACAAAAAAATTTCGAATAACGAAACTTTCAGGAAAAAATATAGTAAAAAAACTTAAATAGATACAAAAAAGCAAATTTTGCTACATTCTATCATTAAAGATAGCTTGCTTAGCAAAATTCGCTTTTATCTTTTTACCAATGCTCTTTAATAAACACATCTCTTCCAGACTTTTCTCTATCTTCTTTATAATGCGTCTTATTTTTCTTATGATAATCCTGATGATAGGCTTCAGCTGGATAGAATGTCGCAGCTGGTTCTATTAATGTAACAATTGGCTTCTTAAATTTTCCACTTTCGGCCATTGCTTGTTTCGATTTCTCAGCAAGTTCTTTTTGTTTATCATTATGATAAAAAATGGCTGTTCGATATTGAGGTCCACGATCATGAAATTGCCCATCTGGATCTGTCGGATCAATTTGTTGCCAATACAATTCTAATAACTGCTCATATGGAAACAAGTCTGGATCAAATGTAATTTCCACGACTTCAAAATGACCAGTTGTTCCTGTTTTAACTTGTTCATATGTTGGATTTTCCACATGTCCCCCACTATAGCCAGAAACAATTCCTCCAATCCCTGGCTGTTCTTCAAATGGAGATACCATACACCAGAAACATCCACCTGCAAACATTGCTTTTTCCATAATTCCCATCTCCCTAGCTGCTACAATTAATTTTTCAACATATTATTTTAAGAAAATTATCTATAACTCTCCTATTCGATTAAAATTAGTATATAATACTTTGGAGAAAGATACTATTTTATTGTATTAAGGAACATTATCAATGAATAAATTACTTCTTCAAAAAATGATTCAAAAAGCACTTAAGCAGTATCAAGTCGAAAGCAACATGCTTTCTTCCAATGATATAAATGAATTGTCTACCAAAATAATCAATCTAAAAAAACGACATCCTACATATAAGCTTTATGATATTGTTCAAGATGTTGTTTATGGTTATGTTACAGATTCACCTTATTTTTAGTGTGTTTATTTTTTATTCAAGATACCACCCACTAACTTATCAGCAATCCCTGGAAATAAATTATATAACACACTTCCCCAGTTCATCCAAACAGGAAGATTCAATTCACGTTTTGGGTGAATGATTAATTTTGTTACTTTATCTGCTACTTTTTCGGACGATAGCATATACTTTTGAACATTTTTGACATAGTTTCCAGATTTGTCTGCAGTAGTAAAAAAGGCCGTTTCGATTGGTCCTGGATTTACAGCAGAAATTTTGATATGGAATGGAGAAACTTCCATTCTTAAACTATTTGTAAAACCTAAAACAGCGTGCTTTGTCGCAGCATAGGCACTCGATTTAGGTGTGGCTAATTTACCTGCCTGTGATGCGACATTGATGATATGCCCACTGTTTTTTTCTAACATAGAAGGCAAAACTTCTTTTGTACAAGCTATAACCCCCATCACATTCACTTGAAACATATGATCAATATCCGTCATAGTGGCTTCATGCACCATATCAAATATGCCAAAACCTGCGTTATTCAGCAAGACATGGATAAAATCGACCTCTTGATATATTTTCGCAAATACTTCTTTTACTTGGTTCGTATTGCTAACATCTAAAGAAAAATAAATAGCTTTAACGGGAAATTGATTATTTATTTTCTCGCAAATAGAAGCAAGCTTATCTTCTGATCGAGCAAGAAGAATGGGACGAGCTCCCAAGCTAGCTACTTTTAAAGCAATTTTCGCTCCTATGCCAGATGAAGCACCTGTAATGACAATGTTCTTTCCATTTAATTCCTTCATCATTCACCTCAAAAAAGCGCAAACATATAGAAAAAATGCTGCGCACTATTTTTATTAATAGCAAATACTATGTTAAAATATTATAATCTATATTTAGTCTCTTGGTCTTCACGTTCTTGATAAGAGAAATTTTCATAACTATTTTTGCATAGAAGATAAAAAATAACAACCTAGCTCTTTACGCTTCTTTTTTCAAACAAACAAAATAGCGTCTCATATTCTTAGGGATACCTTTCATCTCAAACACGCCTGCATATACAAGGTGGCGAATCCGATATTCAAGAAAGTCAGGATCGATGTAAAGATTCTCTTCCTCTATCGTTTTCCAAATAAGCTGACTAGCCATTATGTATTCTATTCTTTCCTTCGCATTCATTCTTTTCCATACTTTCAAAATTGTTTGATCATAATAACCCAGATTTACCGGTATAATCTCTTGATTTTCCCATATTCGTAAAAGCTCATCAGCGTTTGTTATTGATAGCCACTCCATTCCAAATCTTTGTTTTTGATTTGTTGTAATAACATAACTGCTATCAATATGTTCAAATATAGATTGTAATATCCCGCTTTTTATTTCTGCAGTATTTGCCACTAACTTTTCAGTTGGTGCTATTTTTTCAAGGGCTTCCGATGTGTTGATAATGGAAATGGAATTAGGTTTTTTTTCCAACATAAAGATAAAAAATCTTAATGCTAACTGTTCTTCGATATTATTCCCACACCAGATATAGACGGGTCTTTCGTCATTGATTTCATCTAAACTATTTATTTTATTAGCTAGTGCAATCATGTATGGATTTTTGTCCTCAAATTCCCGATTTATGTTTTCGAAAATCCATTCAGACCGTTCTCTTTGGCCATAATGCTCATCAAGTTGACGAATTGGACCATACATAAAGGCTGCATCTAAGCCGATTACTTCGATATTCTCATTAAGGTCCATAGTTAATCTACTTGCAATATGTTGTGAGGCAACTAAATGAATCGCTTTCTTCTCTTTCACTGTCTCTCTCTTCTTTTGTTTTTTGATTACTTTATTAATAGGTGTAACTAATTCTTTTAAACTCTCTTCATCTAAAAATAATCCAGTACCTACAACTGCTTCGCTACTTTCATGTTCAAAATCTTGAAACGCTTGTTTATTTTTAATTTCATATAGAGCAGAATGGTTTGTGGTCTTTAAGTCATGTAAAGTAATATATGTATGTGACTCGATTTTGTAACTATAAATGAGATGATCATCTATCAAAAAATATACATAAGAACCGTTTGTTCTACTCTTCATTAGCAATCTCCTTATTTAAATTTACTTAGTTAAATTATACATTTTTGTAGCTAATTTTCCTACTACACAAATTTTCTATTGACAGACAAGCCCTCCATCTTGCATAATCAAATAAATTTATAAAATGAATGCGATGATTAAGAATAGTAGATGGTAATGGCTTGCAAGAGAGTGAAGTTCCTAAGGCTGAAAAACTACATCAATGTCCATTTCGTTACACCTACTTAGGAGTAGTTGGGCAAACCCAAACGTAATCCGTCGATACCGGTGAAGAGTTGTATAAACATGCCATTTGCTGTTTATATGGAAACTAAGGTGGTACCACGGAAAAAACCTTTCGTCCTTTCTTTTGGATGAGAGGTTTTTCTTGTTTCATAGTAACTGTAATTATTATAAAAAGGAGGAAAGAAAATGAACAATCTTGCTATCATTGGAGCTGGTTCCATGAGCGAAGCATTAATTTCCGGAATAGTTTCAAGCAAAATAATCGAACCAACCGCTATAACTGTCACAAATCGTGGGAATGTCAAAAGACTTACTGAATTACAGGAGCGTTATGGCATTCATTACTCCTTCAACTTAGAAAAAATCATTCCAGAAGCAGATGTCATCATTCTCGCAATGAAACCGAAAGATGTAAAGGAGGCAATTGCTCAATGGAAGGATTATCTCTCGGAAAAAACCCTTCTAATTTCTGTTCTCGCTGGTGTTAGTATGGACAGCCTACAACGATTAATCGGCACAGAAGTTCCAATTGCCCGAGCGATGCCAAACACATCGGCAACAGTTGGCAAATCTGCTACTGGAATTTCCTTCAACCCCTTTGTAGTAGACGAGCAAAAACAATTCGTCCATGAGATGTTTGAGACTGTTGGCTTCGTTACATTTGTGGAGGAAGAACAATTAGATGCAATAACTGGGCTCTCAGGAAGCGGTCCCGCATATATCTATTACTTAGTAGAAGCAATGGAGAAAGGTGGTCTTACAATCGGGCTAGATCGTGATGTAGCTAATGCATTAATTGTACAAACTTTACTTGGTGCTGCTGAAATGATCGCAAAATCATCTAAAACGCCTCTAGAGCTCCGTAAAAATGTGACAAGTCCTGGAGGAACAACGGAAGCAGGAATAAGAATACTAGAGGAATTTGATGTGCAAAAAGCTTTTATTACATGTATTCAAGAAGCAACTGTCCAATCGAAACGAATGGGAAAAGCACTTACGGACGATTTGAAGCTTCCTAAATAAAGGAAAGTAATCATTTCCCACCTATTTTTGTGCATTTCATATGCTTAAATCTTATTACTGGTGTTTAAGACACAGTGGGATAAATAGTGACTATCACTCTAATGTATTCATACAATACCAAAGGCTGTTGGCTTCAATGTGACAACAGCCTTTTTTCCTTCTAAATATCAAACTCTGAAAAATCTTCTGCAATATATGTATTAGGAAATATGCCTCTTGCTTCTCTCAATAGCTGTATAGTTAACGATTGGTCATATCTTGCACTAATATGGGTTAATAGCAGACAATCAACATTAGCCCTTTTCGCTGTTTCGGCAGCTTGTACAGTTGTGGAATGATAATATTCGGTGGCAATAGAAGCTTCTTTTTCAGAAAATGTTGCTTCATGAACCAATATTTTTGCTTCTTTAGCTAATACTTCTGCAGCATTACACGTTCTTGTATCCCCTAAAATAGTAATAATTCTTCCTTTAATATTCGGCCCAAGAAAAGTTTGACTGCTTATGACTGTACCATCATCAAGCTTGAGGTCTTCTCCATCTTTAATTTTTTTATAAATAGGTCCTGGTTTTATCCCATATTCCAATAATTTGACGGTATCTAACTTTCCTGGGCGATCCTTTTCGATTACACGATAGCCAAAGCTTGTTACACCATGCTCTAATATTTTTGCTTCTACCATAAAATCATCGTCTTCAAAGATTACGCCTTCTTCTATCTCCACGACTCGTAGCTCATATTTTAAGTATGTCTGACTAACAGCAAGACTTATTTGTATATAGTCCCTAATTCCTTTTGGTCCATATACTGTCAATGGTGTTTCTCCGCCTTGAAAAGATCTACTCGAAAGAAAGCCTGGCAATCCATAGATGTGATCTCCATGTAAATGGGTAATAAACACCTTCTCCACTCTTCTTGGTTTTATACTAGTATGTAAAATTTGATGCTGTGTTGCTTCTCCACAATCAAATAGCCAAATACTACCCTTTTCTTCTAAAAGCTTTAAAGCAATTGCTGAAACATTTCTCGATTTAGCCGGAATCCCTGCACCAGTTCCTAAAAATTGCAATTTCATGTTTACTCGATAATCCCCTTTCATTTTTCTTCGTTGTACCTAATCCTGCTGTATAAATAAAACCGTATCATTAAATACTAAATCAGAATAGTTGCCTTAAGTATACTTTACAGCTGATGGAATATCCAAATTCCTAAATCTTTTAACTAGTAACTTTTGCTAATCTATTGTAATATCATGTTGGATGAATGAAAAATTTCTGCTGAAAATACAAATAGTAAAAATATTTGCAAAAATTACAAACAAATGTGTTGCCTTATCCTTCAGAAAAAGATAAAATTTTATAACTGTATAGGTACATGTCTTATTTTAAGAAAAATGTACTTTTGTAAAGCAGCAATTTAAAAATTTTCATACATATATAAATGAAATGAGGTACAAGAAAGTGAATGAAAAACAAACATCAAATGCACTTATTATGATCTTCGGAGCTACAGGAGATTTAGCCAATAGAAAGCTTTTTCCATCTCTTTATCGATTGTATAAAAAAGGTAAATTAGCAAATTTCGCCGTGGTAGGTGTAGGAAGAAGAACGTTAACACAAGAACAGTTCAAACAAAATGTTGTTAACTCTGTGTCTGAAGCCATTGCGGGTTCTAAAAATGATGACTTAGAGACATTCGCTTCTTATTTCTGCTATCATTCTCATGATGTTACAGATTCAAGCTCTTATGCGGAGCTAAAAAACATCGCAGATGAATTAGATGTCAAATATAGCTTAAACGGCAATCGTGTATTTTATTTAGCAATGGCACCAGAATTCTTCGGACCAATTGCGATTCATTTAAATCAGGATGGATTAACGGATGTAAAAGGATATAAACGTTTAATCATTGAAAAACCATTTGGACATGACTTAGAATCCGCTAAAGAACTGAATGAGCAAATCCGTACTGCTTTTTCTGAAGATGAAGTATATCGAATTGACCATTACTTAGGAAAAGCAATGGTTCAAAATATTGAAACGATTCGTTTTTCTAATGCGATTTTTGAAAACCTGTGGAACAACCGTTATATCAGCAATATTCAAGTAACCTCAAGTGAAGTACTTGGAGTGGAAGAACGTGGTAGATATTATGAAACAAGTGGCGCACTTCGTGATATGGTTCAAAACCATATGCTACAGATGGTTGCCCTTCTTGCAATGGAACCGCCAATTAAACTTACTCCAGATGAAATTCGCTCAGAGAAAGTAAAAGTTTTCCGTGCAATGCGTCCAATTGAAGTAGAGGAAATGGACAAATACTTTGTAAGAGGACAATACGGCAAAGGATTAGTAGAAGATTTAGAAGTACCAAGCTACCGTGAAGAACAAATGGTTGATCCTAATTCCAATACTGAAACTTTTGTAGCTGGTAAAGTAATGATCGATAACTTCCGTTGGGCTGGCGTTCCATTCTATATCCGTACAGGAAAAAGATTAGAAAGCAAATCAACAAAGATTGTTGTTCAATTTAAAGATATCCCAATGAATCTATATAATCGACCTGATCAAGAGATCACACCAAACCTTCTTGTCATTCATATTCAACCAGAAGAAGGAATCACTTTGCATTTAAATGCTAAAAAAGCAGGACAAAACATGGAAGCAACACCTATTAAACTGAGCTATGCAAATACAGGAATTGCAGGAATAAATACACCAGAAGCCTATGAGAAACTAATTGATGACAGCCTTCACGGTGATGCTACAAACTTTACCCATTGGGATGAAGTTGCGTTATCTTGGAGCTACGTAGATAAAATTTCACAAGCGTGGGAACAAACTCCTTCTACTCAATTCCCAAATTATGCATCAGGGACAATGGGACCAAAAGAGGCAGATGAGTTATTAGAAAAAGATGGCTTCTTCTGGTGGCCGGTCAATCAATTTGAAGTAGATGTTTGCTAAGTAAAACTTTTTCTAGAAACTTTTAAAAAACGTGAATCCTCATTTGAATTCACGTTTTTTTGCTTATCAAAAATGGAATAATAGGAGCTCCTGATGAAAAAAATAAAATTTGCCTTTACTATTTTGCTAGTATTTCTCATATATAATTTACTTGTTTATTACATTGGCTGGAATGGTTATGTATGGCTTAAATCCTTTCAACTGACACCCTACCCAGCTTTCTATATTGGAGCTATTATCCTTTTTTCCTATGCGTATTTTATTAGTCACTTCCTTAAATCAATTACGATCTTTAAAATAATTGGTGCCTATTGGCTAGCTATTTTTGAATATGGACTAATCCTTTTTCCCCTAGCCAATATTAGCTGGTTTATCTTAAAGATGTTGATGGATCCGATGGATGCGACCATAATCATAGGTACTATCACTGCATCCTTACTCTTATTTTTACTTGTTTTTGGAACATATAATGCTTATTCGCCAATTATTAGAACATATAAACTTACTGTAGAAAAAAAACAAGCAAAAAGAGACACTCTACGCATCGCTATGGCTTCTGATATGCACTTTGGCACTTTATCTGGGAAAAGTCATTTAAATCGGCTAGTAACGCAAATAAACAGCCTACAGCCTGATTTAATATTATTACCTGGCGATATCATTGATGACGACCCAATTCCTTTTATGAAAAAGAAGATGGGAGAGCAATTGAAACAATTACATGCTCCATTAGGTATTTATGGTGTATTAGGCAATCACGAGTATTATGGAAAAATGATACCTACGTTTATTAAAGAAATGAACCGCATTGGCATTCACATCTTAATGGATGAAAAAATCACAATCGACGAAACTATTCGTCTAATTGGTAGAAAAGATAAAACAGATAAAGATAGGCTTTCCATTCCTGCACTATTAGAAAATGAGAGCAACCGCCTTCCAATCATCATGATGGATCACCAGCCAGATGAGCTTGAAGCTGCCATGAATGATGGAATTGACGTCATTTTATCAGGACATACACACAGAGGACAAATGGCACCAAATCATCTTATAACTAGAAGAGTATTTGAATTAGATTGGGGATACAAACAAAAGAAGCAACTTCATGCCATTGTTTCCTCCGGCTTTGGATTCTGGGGACCACCAATTAGAATTGGCAGTAGATCAGAGATCGTTTCTATTGAAATTAAATTTACTTAAAACGAGTTAACTATTATTATTTTGAAAAAATAAACACTCTTGTATATGCTGCTGAAAAAATATAGCAGCATATTTTTTATAGTATTTTTTAATTTAAGTAGGTAGAAGAAATGATTGGGTGCGGAAAATTTCTATTTGATGATACGCTTGATGAACACACTTTTCTCTTTCCAGCTCGTCTTTTGGTTTTCATTCCCTTGATAAATGCCACTATACCCTCAACTTCCGCTATACCCCTTTTATCATTCCCCTAATTTATGCACCTTCACCGTTGATATATCATTCAGTTTATTTAATCCCAACAAAAAAAACACACCACAATTAAAAGTGTGATGTGTTTTAACATATTTCTTATTTTTCCATCCAGTTTGTATGGAAAATTCCTTCTTTATCAAGACGCTCATATGTGTGTGCACCGAAGTAGTCACGTTGCGCTTGTAATAAGTTTGCTGGTAAAGTTGCTGTACGGTAGCTATCAAAGTATGATAATGCTGCTGCAAAGCTTGGTACAGGAATACCGTTTAAGACAGCACCAGAAATTACTTCACGTAATGCTGCTTGATAGTTTTCAGTGATTTCACTGAAGTATGGATCCAATAATAGGTTTTTCAATTCTGGATCACGGTCATATGCATCTTTAATTTTTTGTAAGAATTGAGCACGAATAATACAACCACCACGGAAAATCATAGCGATTTCTCCATAGTTTAAGTTCCAATCGTATTCGTCAGATGCTTCTCTCATTTGTGCAAAACCTTGTGCATATGAAACAATCTTACTTAAGTAAAGTGCTTTACGAACAGATTCGATATATGCTGCTTTATCGCCTGTAAATGGTTTGATTTCTGGACCTGTAAGTACTTTACTTGCTTTTACACGTTCGTCTTTCATTGCTGAAATAAAACGAGCAAATACAGATTCTGTAATCATTGGAAGTGGAACACCTAAATCTAGGGCACTTTGGCTTGTCCATTTACCAGTTCCTTTTTGACCAGCAGTATCTAAAATTAGATCTACTAAAGGCTTACCTGTTTCTTCATCTATTTTAGTGAAGATGTCTGCAGTAATTTCGATTAGGTAGCTATCAAGCTCTCCTTTATTCCATTCTGCAAATACTTCATGAAGTTCTTGCGCTTCTAATCCTAGAACATGCTTCATGATAAAGTATGCTTCACAGATTAATTGCATATCTCCATACTCTATACCGTTGTGGACCATTTTAACATAATGGCCAGCACCATCTGGACCGATATAAGTAGTACAAGGCTCATCATTAACTTTTGCAGAGATATCACGGAAAATAGGAGCAACCAATTCATATGCTTCTTTTTGACCACCAGGCATGATAGAAGGACCTTTTAAAGCGCCTTCTTCTCCACCAGAAACGCCTGTACCAATAAAGTGAATACCAAGTTCACTTAATTCTTTGTTACGTCTTTGTGTATCTTTAAAGAATGTGTTACCACCATCGATAACAATATCCCCTTTATCTAATAAAGGTTTTAATTGCTCGATTGTAGCGTCTGTAGCTGGACCTGCTTTTACCATTAGCATAATTTTACGTGGAACTTCTAAAGATTGTACAAATTCTTCTAACGTATATGTTCCAACAATATTCTTGCCTTCTGATTCTTTAAGCATTTCTTCTGTTTTTTCTTTTGAACGGTTGAAAACGGAAACAGTATATCCTCTGCTTTCGATGTTCATCGCAAGGTTTTTGCCCATGACCGCTAAACCGATTACACCAAATTGCTGTTTTGTCATTTTTTCCTAACGTCCCTTCTAAACTATGTATCCTTTATAGTAGAATTCACTTAACTTTAGCAAGATTTTTTAAGTTATGCAACTAAAATGCAACTACTTTTCCGGTTTATTTCAAAAAAATTTTTTTATTAAAAATAACCGAACTAAAATTTCTTTCCTTGTAGAAAATCTTTATTGAAGCTAGTCAGTGTACCGATATTTTCTTCCTTTTTTGAAATATTATTTTTTTCAGATGCTGGTTCGATTATGGATGAGCCATATTTTTCTTTTAGCTTATCAATAGCAGTCCAGAGAGGTTCTTTTTCTGCGTCCTTTTCAAAAGAAAAGAGATCCAGTTGTTTTACTACAATATTATTGTCTATTAAATCTCCTGCTGTTATTCCGAGTAAGCGGACTGGATTTCCATCCCATGCTGAAATAAAAATCTCTTTGCTTAATTGATGTATCTCTTCTTCTGTTTTAATTGGATTTGCTAATTTTTTGCTTTTGGAATAATTTTTACGGTTTCCGTAACGAATCGTGACAGTAACATGATTAGCATGCACATGTTTTCTTTTCATACGCGTAGCAACTTTATTTGCTAGTGTTTCCAAAACTTGAAATAATTCTTGTTGATTCTTTACATCACGAGGCAAAGTAGTAGAATTCCCAATGCTTTTAAATTCATTAGCTGCTTCCGGATCGACTGCCCGGTTATCTTCTCCATTGGCTCTTTCCTTTAAGCGAATACCATTAATGCCTATTGTTGCTTTTAGTGGAATGGATTGAGCCATCGCCAAATCTTGAATGGTTTGGATACCAATTGCCCTTAGTTTTTCCCCTGTTTTTTTTCCTATACCATGCATTTCTTCTACTTCCATTGGCCAAAGGATTTGTGGAATGTCCCGCTTTCTTAAAATGGTGATACCCATCGGTTTTTTTAGATCAGATGCCGTTTTGGCGAGAAATTTATTTGGAGCAATCCCAATACTGCATGGTAAATCTAAGCGTTCATAAATTCGTTTCTGGATTGTTTTTGCAATGTAAATCGGGGTTCCTAACTCATGACAATTCGTAATATCAACATAGCCTTCGTCGATGGAAACTGGCTCAACGATATCCGAGAATTCATGGAGAATTTGAAACATGGCAAGGGATGCCGTTCGATAACGATCAAAATTTGGAGGTAAAACGATTAAATCCGGGCATTTCTTTTTTGCTTCCCATAAAGGCATGGTTGTTTTTACTCCAAATTTTCTTGCTTCATAGCTACAAGTGACGATTATACCTCTGCGCTCTTTTTCATTCCCCGCAATTGCCAGTGGTTTCCCCTTTAACTGTGGATTATAGGCCATTTCTACAGATGCATAAAAACTGTTCATATCTACATGTAGTATAACTCGTACCTTTTTTGGATAAAATTCTTTCATCTTACCTTCACCATTCTTTTGATCATTATAGATTATTTAATACATTTATCCTTCTGGAAGAAATTAAGCAGGCTGATTTTTCATATAGTCTTTAATTTCTCTTACCCCATCTAATGTTTCAATCAAAATAGTAGGGTCCAACATTAAAACCAAACGTTTTTCTAAATTAAGAACTCCTGTTATATATTCTGTTTTCTGATATGCAGAGATTCCGACCTCTTTAATAACCTCTTCTTTAATATCAATGATTTCCTTCGCGTCATGGACAATCATGGCAAAAGAAATATCCTCTGTTCTCACCACAATTAATTTATTTGTTTCATTTTCTTCTGTCCTTTGATTATATAATACCATCTGTAAATCAATAACAGGAATGAGCTCGTCTCTTACTTTTCTTATCCCTTTCACAAAGGAAGGCAATTGAGGAACAGGTGTAATTTGTTCTTCTTTCTCAATCGATATCACATAAGAAACATCTATTGAATATTCGCCGCTAGCAACTTTAAAAATAACAACCTTCTTCTCTTCCATCTATATTCCCCCAAAATTAGTATGTACAGTAGTATTTTCCTATAAAAATATTTTCCTCTGTTTTCTAAATAAATGCAAGTAAAATAGAAACATTTGTTTCGATATATATACAAAAAAAGAGTGAATCCTAAATTAGGACACACCCTTACATAACCTTGATTATTTACCTGTTACTTCTTCAATAATAGCTAGTACCATCTCAGCCAATTTATTTAATTCTTCAATTGGCATCTTTTCATTTGTTGTATGAATATCTTCATATCCTACCGCAAGATTAACTGTAGGAATGCCAAAACCGCAGATTACGTTGGCATCACTACCTCCGCCGCTTTGTTGTAATTCACAGCTTCTGCCAATTTTTGCAGCGGCTTTTTTAGCCACTTCCACGACATGGTCACCTTCACCGAATTTAAAACCTGGATACATTATATCCACTTCTACAATAGCTTCTCCACCCATTTCTTTAGCAGCTGACTCAAATGCATCCTTCATTTTAGCAACTTGTGCAAGCATTTTATCTTCTACTAATGAGCGTGCTTCTGCAAGAATATCTACATGGTCGCAAACGATATTTGTTTGTTTTCCTCCAGCGAAACTGCCGATATTGGCTGTTGTTTCTTTGTCTATACGACCTAAAGGCATTTTTGCTACCGCTTTAGAAGCAATCGTAATAGCAGAAACTCCCTTTTCAGGTGCCACGCCTGCATGAGCTGTTTTCCCTAGAATCGTTGCTTTGACTTTTGCTTGTGTTGGTGCAGCTACAACGATATTTCCTACTTTACCATCACTATCTAATGCGTAGCCGTATTTTGCTTGAATTAATTTTGGATCAAGTGCTTTTGCTCCTAATAATCCAGATTCTTCTCCTACTGTGATGATAAATTGAATGGTTCCATGAGGAATATTATTTTCTTTAATTACAGTAAGTATTTCAAGCATAACAGATAAACCAGTTTTATCATCTGCCCCAAGTATTGTCGTGCCATCTGTTACTATGTATCCATCTTTAATGGACGGTTTTACTCCAACTCCAGGAACTACTGTATCCATATGAGAGGTGAAGTAAATCGGATCAACATTTTCCTTTGTTGCCGGCAGTGTACAGATTAAATTACCTGCACCGTGACCTGTAATCGCAGTAGTATCATCCTCGAATACTTCTAAACCTAGCTCTTCAAATTTCTTTTTTAATACAATACTAATTTCTTTTTCAAACTTTGTTTCCGAATCAATTTGTACTAGTTCTAAAAATTGATTTAATAAACGCTCTTGATTAATCATTTTTTGTTCCTCCAAAAATTAGTGACATTATTAGTATACGCTTATAAAAATAGAACATCAAATGAAAATCACAGGGATAATTATTTTGATTTTCATGTAGATATGAAAATTTCGGACGGAATATCTACCTTTATTTTTAAGAATAGATCTGTATTTTTAAAGAGGCTGGGACAAATCTAAATAACTAATCTTTAAAGACGAACAATCTCTAATTTAGCTCTTAAATAAAGCTACTTTTTCATATTAGTTATTTATGGTTTTAAATATATTCAAGTGTAAAAACTAAGTCGTTCCATTGCGCTACAGACGGTCGATGCGCCGGGGAGGAAACTGAGCCTCCCTCTAGAAATGTTGGAATATCAACCTTTAAAGCCGTTTTATGGCTCCTCGCTGCGAGGGCACTGAAAAACTGATAGCTATTGATGATTGGCCGTAACTGCCTTTTAAACTTAGATGTGTAAATTGTTTTCCGAGGTGCCCACATGACTCATTGGGGCGAGCGCCGAGCCGCTTCACAGCTCACGCTCCTGCAGGGTCTCGGACTTTCTCGCTGTTCCCATAGGAGTCAAGCGGTCACCTCTCCAAACCAACTTAATATTCGCTTTCAAATAAATAAATTCTTATTTAATTTGGAGATACTATACTTTTTCAGTGCCCTCCTCGCTGCGCTGCGGGGTCTCAGCCTTTCCTCTATTTCCCGCAGGAGTCGACCGTCATCCGCTCCATTTCACTTCATTTTTAAACCTTTTTCTAAAATATAAATACGAACGATCGTGTAAACTTACCGCATAATCATTCGTATTTATTGTTAGCTGAAATGTTTATGTCCCAGCCTCTTACCTTAAAAAAATTCCCTAATCAAAATTCCATATGTTTATAGTTGTACCATTCTTCTATTCTTAGTAAAATAGACAGTAAGAATGGTTAGACTATGGAGGATTCTATGAAGAAACGAAAAAATAGATTACAAAAGATTGTTGTATATTTAATGATCTTTATTATGCTAGCATCTACACTGTTAATCGGAATTGGAATGTTATTTTAACCGAAGACTATCTTACTAATGGAAGAACTAAGCAGTCTGAATACACGTAAACTCCTATGGGAGCTGCGAGAAAGGGAATACCCCTAAAGCCGAGAAGGCTAAAGCGCAGCCCCATGGTAAGCGAAATGTATTCAGACTGCGGGTAATACAACAAACTTTTTTTGAAAGCTTCTTGCCAAAAACAAAAACAGTTCGTGTTTATTACTACCTGAAACGATGTTGTCCCAGCTCCTTTTTTATTCATGAATAGCCCCATACTCTTTTGCTAATTCCTCAAAGCTTTTATCTGACCTTGTTATTAGAACTTTGGTTCCTAATGGTATTAAATCATAAATCGATTCTACTGCCTCATTTTGCATACGGACACAGCCATTGGACACATAATTTCCAATAGTGCCTGGATTATTAGTTCCATGAATACCATATATTCTTCCATCTGTATTCTTCGCATCAAAACCAATCCACCGTGTTCCCAAAGGATTATCTTCATGTCCGCCAGCGATATTTTTTTTGCGATAATACGGTTCTACTGCTTTAACTGTAATGGTAAATAAGCCATCTGGTGTTAAGTCTTCTGTTTTTCCTGTCGATACACTAATAATAGTTTGAACTCTATTTTCATCTATTATGGATAATTGATTGGTTTTTTTGTTTATAATAACAAAAGAATCTCCTGGTAAAGGGTTTTGCCCTAATGGCCATATAGGTGAGACAGTTAGGAAAATAGAAAGAATAAGTTTCAGCATACAATCACACTCGCTTTTTTTCTTAGTGTATGTGGATGCTTATTCTTTATACGATAAGGAATCGTAATCCTAATAGGATTCATTCAGCTTCACTGAGTACGAAAAAGATTCCTTCATCCTAGAGACGAAGAAATCTAATTGTATTCAATATTATAGCATTTTTTCCAAAAATTCTTTTGCGCGTTCTGTTTTTGGATTGGTGAAAAACTCTGCTGGCGGTGCATCCTCTACTACAACTCCACCATCAAGGAATAATACTCTGTTTGCCGCTTCTCTCGCAAAGCCCATTTCATGTGTCACAATTAGCATGGTAATGCCTGTATTTGCAAGTGATTTCATTACCTCAAGCACTTCTTTTACCATTTCAGGATCCAAAGCTGACGTTGGTTCATCAAATAAGATTACTTCTGGATTCATTGCAAGAGCACGTGCAATAGCGACCCTTTGCTTTTGTCCCCCAGATAAACGGCTAGGATAAACAGCTGCTTTATCAGCAAGGCCAACTTTAGCAAGAAGTTCTTTACCCATTTTTTCCGCTTCTCCCTTACTTAATCCCTTCACTTTAATCGGTGCATATGTTACGTTTTGCAAAACCGTTTTATGTGGGAAAAGATGAAAATGTTGAAATACCATCCCCACATTTTCTCTCATTTTTTTTATGTTTGTGTTTTTTGTCGTAATATCCGTCCCATCAATGATTACTTTTCCTTCTGTAGGCACTTCAAGCAAGTTTATACAGCGAAGAAAAGTAGATTTCCCTGAACCAGAAGGACCGATTATGGTCACTACTTCTCCTTTTTTGACCTGTGTATTAATCCCTTTTAAAACTTGAAGGGAGCCATAGGATTTATGCAAATTTTCAACATTAATCACTTCTTCTCATTCTCCTTTCAACGGCTTTTGCCAATGTAGTCAGTATCATTACTAATACATAGTAGATAAGACCTGCTAGAATCATTGGCTCCAAATATGCATATTTTTCTCCACCCATAATATAGGCCCTACGCATAATATCTGTTACACCAATTACCGTTACAACTGCTGACTCTTTTGTTAAAGAAACAGCTTCATTGATTAATGCCGGAAAAATATTTTTTAAAGCCTGTGGCAAGATTAAGTCAAACATTGCTTGTCTAGGTGCGACACCTAATGCCATGGCTGCCTCTTTCTGTCCACGATCAACTGCTAAAATTCCAGCTCGAATAATCTCAGAAATATAAGCAGCTGAATTTAAGCCAAAGGAAAGAATCGCAGCAACCGAGGGTTCTATTTGTATCCCAGTTAATTGCGGAACACCAAAATAGATAATCATTAATTGCAAAACAAGTGGCGTCCCTCTGAATACAGATGTATAAATAGCAGCTATCCAGCTTAATACTGGAATCTTACTTAGTTTAAATATCGAAAGTATAATCCCTAAAACAAATCCAATAATTCCAGCTACAATAACAATTTGCAATGTTACTGTTACTCCCTTCAGTAAATAAGGAAGCGATGGAATAAATTGTTGGAAATCCAAGCCCATTAATATCTCAATCCTTTCATAAAAAACAGGGTGTCTTCTATCTATTTAGCTTAAAAACAAGAAAACGTTTAGGGCAAACTTGCCCTAAACTGTCCCCGACTTTCACTTCTCAATTAGTTATCAAACCATTTAACAATTAACTCATCAATTTCTCCGCTATCTTGCATTTTCTTTAATTCATCATTGAACTTACTTGTTAATTCACTGCCCTTTGGAAATGCAATCGCAGAACCTGCATCCTGATTAGCTTCTTTTGCAGGGAAGGATGTTAATGTATCCTCTTTATTTAAATAGCCAGTAGCAACAACATCTTCGATAATTGCAGCATCAAATCTTCCAGCTTTAATCTCTTGAATTAGTTGCGGGATTCGGTCACGATTTTCGACAGTAATCTTTACTGTTTCAGCAATTTCATTTGCTGCATCCTCTTGAATGGAACCTAATTGTACCCCAACTTTTTTTCCTTCAAGGTCTTGCACTGTTTTAATATTGCTATCTTTTGTCGTTATAACTAAATCTTTTGATGTGTAATATACATCACTAAAATCAACGTTTTCAGCTCTTTCTGGTGTTGGAGACATACCCGATAGTACTAAATCTACTTTTCCAGATTGCAAAGCAGAAATTAATCCGCTAAAGTCCATATCTTTAACTTGGATTTCATACCCAAGTTTTTCGCCTAATGCATTAGCTAAATCAATATCAAAACCGATAATGTCATCACTTTTTGCTGTATCAATATATTCAAATGGCGCATAGTCAGCTGAAGTTCCCATGACAAGTACCTTTTTATCAGAAGATCCACTATCACTATTTGAACTGTTTTCATCAGTAGAGGTTCCACAAGCGCTTAAAACAACTACGATTGATAACAGCATTAATGTTAATAATTTTTTCATTATTTATTATCCCCCTATACTTTCTAATGCTTCTATTCTCTATTAATATTGCTTATTTGTTGCAAATTATAAGATAATCTTTCATTTATATTCATGCAACAATATGAATTTTAACACATACTTATAAATATTCAATACAATTTATACAAATTCAATAAATGAAATACTATTCTGAAAAAATTTAATTTTTAAATAAATATAGTTATATTTTTTGAAAATTCTTTTTTCTCACAAAACGAAACCATGGACATAATCGCTCTTTATGTTGATTAGCTACTTAATATGTAGTTTTTTCTCTTACATGCCCGAATTTTTGCATCAAAAAAAGCTCAGATACCTGAGCTTTTTGAGCAAATATACAATTCTTATTTAACTTCTTCACAGTATTCTTCAAATGCAGTTTGTAGTTTTTCTACTACTTGCATAGGATCATGACCTTCGATTTCATGGCGCTCCACCATCTTCACAAGTTCGCCGTCTTTCATTAATGCAAAAGAAGGAGAGGATGGAGGAAAACCAGTAAAATAGGAACGAGCTTGTTCTGTTGCTTCTTTATCCTGTCCTGCAAATACAGTTACTAATTGATCTGGTCTTTTTTTATAATGTAACGAGTAGCTTGCAGCTGGTCTAGCAATTCCACCAGCACATCCACATACAGAGTTCACCATCACAAGAGTCGTACCTTTTTGGGATAATGCTTCATCTACTGCTTCTTTTGTCGTTAATTCTTGATACCCAGCTTCTACTATTTCTTGTCGTGCTTGACGGACAACATCATTCATGAATAAGTTAAAGTCAATATTCATCGTTTCGCTCCCTTTTATGAAATATTTTTCTTTCTACATTATTATAAAAAAAGTACTTATTTTCAATATATATGTTTGTATTAGCTGTATTCACCATTTTACGGAACTGATTTTTCCCATTTCTTAATAGATGGGTGTTGTTTCCTCTGATGTTGTTTCTAGTATTTCTTTAATTCTTTGTAAAAACCTTCCACAAACAAGTCCATCTAATACTCGATGGTCTAATGACATGCATAAATTCACCATATCTGAGATAGCGATCATATTCTCTTTAATTACAGGTCTTTTCACAATGGATTCCACTTGAAGGATTGCGGCTTGTGGATGATTGATAATTCCCATTGACTGAATAGATCCAAATGACCCCGTGTTATTGACAGTAAATGTGCCATCTTGCATTTCATCAATAGTAAGCTTACCCGTTCTCGCTTTGTTGGCAAGTTCTGTAATCTCTCTTGCAATTCCTTTAATTGATTTTTCGTCAGCGTTTTTTATAACAGGAACAAATAACGCACCTTCTGTTGCTACAGCTATGGAGATATTAATATCTTTTTTCTGAATGATTTTGTCTCCAGCCCAAGTAGAATTAATTTCTGGGAATTCTTTTAATGCACGGGCAACTGCTTTCACAAAAAAGGCAAAGAATGTTAAGTTATAGCCTTCTTCTTTCTTAAAGGAATCTTTTACTTTATTTCTATATTGGACAAGCTTTGTTACATCGACTTCTATCATTGTCCAAGCATGAGGAATTTCATGCTTACTTTTTACCATATTACTTGCAATTGCTTTCCTAACTCCAGTAATCGGCAACTCCTTGTCTCCCGCTTTTGTTTGAATACTACTATGTACAACCGTTTCTTTAGGGGGAGTTACTGCAACATTTACAGGTGCTTTTTCTTCTTCTTTTACCTGTGGAACGCCGTCGCTTATCGCTTTTTGAACATCTTTTCTTGTAATTCTTCCACCTGTGCCTGTTCCCTTTAATAGCGCTAAATCAATTCCAGCTTCCTGAGATAAACGTAATACAGCTGGTGAATATCTAGTTTTTTGACTCGTGTCAGCTTGAATAGATATATCCGCTTCTTTTTTTACTGTCTTCTCTTCCTGAGACTGTTCTTCCTGTGATTTATCCCCTTCTACTTCAATGGTACATATTACTTCGCCTACATCAAGGGTTTGCCCTTCTTCAGCAATTAATTCTTTAATCTTTCCAGAAAAAGAAGAAGGAATTTCTGCATTTACTTTATCTGTCATAACTTCAGCAAGAGGATCATATTTGTTAACGACATCCCCCACAGCTATAAGCCAATTGCTTATCGTACCTTCTGTAACACTTTCTCCTAGTTTAGGCATGGTAATTTTCTCGATTGGCATCTGTTTTCACTCCTTCTTATGCGACTTAAAATTCTGCTAGCTTTCTCATTTCTGTTTCTACTTTTTCTGGCGTAATTAAAAAGAATTTTTCCATCGTTGGGGCATATGGCATCGCTGGAACATCTTCTCCCGCTAATCGCATAATTGGTGCATCTAAATCAAACAAACAGTTTTCGGCAATAATAGCTGCAACTTCACTAATCACACTGCCCTCTTTGTTGTCTTCTGTTATTAAAAGGACTTTTCCTGTTTTCGAGGCAGCTTCCATAATTGCTTCCTTATCTAGTGGATAAACGGTTCGTAAATCTAAAACATGGGCAGAAATCCCGTCCTCTGCCAATTTTTCAGCAGCCTGTAGGGCAAAATGAACACATAAGCCATACGTGATTACAGTTATATCTTCCCCTTCTCGTTTTATATCTGCCTTACCAATAGGCAGCACATAATCTTCATCGGGAACAAACCCTTTTATTAGTCTGTAAGCACGTTTGTGTTCAAAGAATAAAACAGGATCTGGATCTTGTATGGCCGCCTTTAATAAACCTTTAACATCATATGGAGTAGATGGCATGACGATTTTCAAACCAGGAGTATTAGCAAACATCGCTTCTACCGATTGAGAATGATAAAGTGCTCCATGAATGCCACCTCCATAAGGAGCACGAATGACAATAGGACAAGTCCAGTCATTATTGGAACGATATCTAACTTTTGCTGCTTCTGAGACAATTTGGTTGACAGCAGGCATAATAAAATCAGCGAATTGCATTTCTGCGATAGGCTTTAAGCCGTACATTGCTGCTCCAATCCCTACCCCTGCGATAGCTGATTCAGCTAAAGGAGCATCAATTACTCTTTCTGCGCCAAATTGTTCGTAAAGACCTGTTGTAGCTTTAAAAACTCCCCCTTTTACCCCTACATCTTCGCCAAGGATAAATACTTTGTCATCTTTCTCCATTTCTTCTCGAATGGCTTGAGTTACTGCATCTATATAGGATATTACTGGCATCTACATTTCCCCCTTATTCACCATACACAAATTTAAGTGTATCTTCTGGTTGTGCATATGGCGCCTTTTCAGCATAATCCGTTGCTTCATTTATTTCTTCCGCGATCTTTTTATTTAAGCTTTGATCTAATTCTTCTGTTAATATTCCAGTCGACATTAAATAAGCTCTAAATGTAAATAGTGGATCTTTTCCTTTTGCTTCTGTTACTTCTTCTTTTGCACGATAGCTACTATCATCATCATCAGAAGAATGTGGGGTTAAACGGTACGAGACAGTTTCAATAAGAGTTGGCCCTTCTCCTCTTCTTGCGCGATCCACCGCCTCTTTTGTGACACGATATACTTCAATAGGATCATTTCCATCCACTGTGTATCCTGGCATTCCATAGCCAATTGCTCGATCGGAAACATTTGCACACCCCAATTGCTTTTCGATTGGGACAGAAATAGCATATTTATTATTTTCGCATAGAAAAATAACAGGTAGTTTATGCACACCAGCAAAGTTTGCTCCTTCATGGAAGTCTCCTTGATTCGAAGATCCTTCCCCAAAGCTGACAAAGGTAACAATATCTTTCTTCTCTATTTTACCCGCTAATGCAATGCCAACTGCATGTGGTACTTGCGTAGTGACCGGGGAAGAACCTGTGACAATACGATTTTTCTTTTGACCGAAGTGTCCTGGCATTTGTCTTCCTCCTGAGTTTGGATCTTCTGCTTTTGCAAAGCCTGATAGCATAATATCCTTCGTTGTCATCCCAAAAGTTAGCACAACCCCTAAATCACGATAATATGGCAGCATATAATCTTTATCACGGTCAAAAGCAAAAGCTGCTCCTACTTGTGCCGCTTCTTGGCCTTGACAAGAAATAACAAATGGAATTTTTCCTGCTCGATTTAATAACCACATTCTTTCATCAATTCTTCTAGCTAAAAGCATCTGCTCATACATAGCCAATACTTGGTCGTCTGTTAAACCAGCTTCTAAATGGCGATTATGGACCATAGTCATATTATTACCTCCTAATGGAATCAATTTTTGCCTTTATTATTTTCTTTCCCTTTACTTGTTTAGCTTTTTTATTTAGCCATGAATTGCTTTGCCTTCTACTGCAAGCGCTGCCTCTCCAATTGCTTCTGACAGTGTCGGATGTGGATGAATCGTATTTCCAATTTCCCAAGCTGTTGCATCGAGCACTTTTGCAAGAGCTCCTTCTGCGATCAAGTCAGTAGCATGTGTACCGATAATGTGAACTCCTAATAAATCTTCTGAATTTTTATCTGAGATTATTTTTACAAATCCATCTTGCTCCCCGTAGATAAGTGCTTTTCCAATTGCTTTAAAGGAGAATTTGCCTTTTTTAATCGAATATCCAAGCGCAATTGCCTCTTCTTCTGTATAACCTACACTAGCTATTTCTGGACTAGTATAGATGCATTTAGAAACTGTTTTATAGTCTAGAGGATGTGGCTTTTGCCCGGCAATATGTTCAACGGCAATTATTCCTTCATGTGAGGCTACATGTGCCAGTTGCAATCCTCCAATACAATCGCCAATTGCGTAAATATGCGATTCCTTTGTTTGATAGTATTTATTTGTTTCAATTACGTTATTAGAAACTGCAATTTCTGTATTTTCCAGACCAATTCCTTCTACATTTCCAATACGTCCAACAGATACAAGCAGTTTTTCTCCTTCAAACGTCTGTATATCGCCATTTTTTTCTGCTTGGATAGTTACATTAGATGGATTCTTCTGGACGGTGTCTGCTAAAACCTTGGCACCTGTAACTATCTTGATCCCTTTTTTCTTTAGGATTCTCTGTAATTCTTTACTTATTTCCTTATCTTCTGTTGGCACCAATCGATCACTATATTCTAAAATAGTTACTTTCACATCAAAATCTGAAAGCATAGAAGCCCATTCAACTCCTATTACTCCTCCGCCCACAATAATAATGGATTTAGGAAGATCTTCCATTTGTAATGCTTCCTCCGAACTAATGACAGTCGAACCATCAATCTCTAATCCCGGTAAGGTTTTCGGTCTAGATCCTGTTGCAATGATTACATTTTTCGGAAGCAACATTTCATTTTCTTCTCCATTATTCATTTCAACTGAGATCGTTCCCGGCATCGGTGAAAAAATAGATGGTCCCATTATTCTGCCGTTTCCTTCATAAACATCAATTTTCCCTTTTTTCATTAAATATTGCACACCACTATGCAACTGGCTTATGATGGTTGATTTTCTTTCTTGCACTCGATTAAAGTCCAATCGGATATCTGATGTAATAATCCCAAATTCATCACTTTTTTTCGTTGTCGCATAAACTTCCGCACTTCTTAATAGTGCTTTACTTGGAATGCAACCATTATGTAAACATGTTCCACCTAATTTACCTTTTTCTACCACTGCTGTTTTTAAACCTAATTGGGAGGCACGAATTGCTGCTACATAGCCGCCTGTTCCACCACCTAGAATGACAAGATCATACTCTTTTGCCATTTTTTCACACCCCTTTACTTTCATACTCTTTTACTAATTCTTCCTTGCGTAATACTCGGAGTACTCCCTGTGCCAATGACTGTCGCTCATTTTCGCCTGGATATACCATTATATCTGCAATCCAATTAACACGTTCCATAATTAATTTTACAAATAAATTACTGTATGCAAGCTCACCTGTTAAGATAATGGCGTCTACTTCCCCTAATAGCACTGTACTTACACTGCCGATTTCCTTAGCGACTTGGTATGCTAGCGCTTCAATAATGTGATAACTTGGATTATCACCCTTTTTTAGTTCTTCTTCTATATCTAGTGATCCTCTACTTGGTTTATCGATATAAGCCATTATCCCTGAATGGTATAGTAATTCTTGCTTCATTTCTTCGTAGCTGAATTTTCCTGAATAACATAAATCAACTAAATCACCATGTGGTAGTGTTCCAGAACGTTCGATACTAAAAGGCCCTTCCCCATTCAATCCATTATTAACATCGATTACTCTTCCGTTCGAATGTGCTCCAATTGTAATCCCATCGCCAAGATGTGCAATGATTAATTGAACATCCTCATACTTTTTGCCAAGCTCCATCGCCGCACGTCTTCCTGTTGCTTTATGATTAAGGGCATGGAATATACTTTTTCTTGTAATTTTCGGGTAACCAGAAATCTTAGCGATATCGGCCATTTCATCCACAACAACTGGATCTACTATATAGGAGGGAATCTCGAAATGCTCGCCAATTTCATAAGCGATAAGTGCTCCCAGATTAGAAGGATGTTCTCCTCTTGTTTGTTCAAGCAATTCTTTACGCATAGCAGCATTTACCAAATAGGTTCCGCCATCGATGGGCTTAAGTAAACCGCCTCTTCCACAAACAGCAGCTAATTTCGAAAGATTGATTCCTTTAATTACTAGATAAGACAAAATTTCATCTGCTCTAAATTTATATTGAGAAGCAACAGAAGGAAATTCCGCTAACTTATCAGAATCATGAGATAAATCGTCTATTATTAGCGGAACCTCGTTTTCATAGAGGGCAATTTCTGTTACTAATGACCTCGGGTTTATTACCAATATGCGAAATTTACTCATTTTAAAAACCTCTTATTAAAAATTAATTTAAATGATACTTATCCAACTTATAATACAAATTGCGGACAGATAACCCTAATGTTTTTGCCGTCAACGTTTTATTCCCGTCTAATTTCTTCAAGGTTTTTTCTATAATAACCGTCTCGTATTTTTCGACTAGCTCAGATAGTGTTTGATTATCTTCATCGATTTCCTCATGGCTATCTATTTTTGATTCTGCACTCGTTTGCGAAAGAATAAGATGCTCCGCTTTAAGCACAGTATCTTCTTCTTTTGCTCTTATTACAGCTAGTTGTAAGATTGCCTTTAATTCGTGGACATTAGTAGAGTAAGAATAAGCTTCTAATGCTTTTTGGGCATCTAATTCAATCTCTTTTATCCACCTTCCGCTTTCTTTATTTAGTTCTAAAAGAAAATGCTTTGCTAATGGATAAATATCCTCCTTACGCTCGCTTAAAGGAGGTAAGTATATATGCGATTTCATTAGCTCGTCATAGAGTTCTTCTAAAAACATTCCTGCCATTAATGCTTTTTCTAGTTTGATAGGAGATGAAACAATAAGGCGAAGGGACGATTGTTTCTCTTCCTTCCCATCCTTTTTCATCATTTCTAGAAGCGAAGTTTGCTCCTCCATCGACAAACAAGTAACATTTTCTAAGTAAACCGTCCCTTTAGCGTTCCCGTTATTTTTACTTAAAAGTTCTATTAATTGTTCTCTGTTTCTCTTTGGATGTATACATTTAAACAAATGAAACTTATTTTCACTCCAATTGTGAATAGTATTAGCAAGCATAAACTTTCCAGTGCCTTCTTCCCCTCTAATAAATAGCACACGTTTGCTTGCTCCTATTAGCTTGGCCTGCTCAAGTGCAAATTTCATAGAAGATGATTGATAAATAAAGTCCTCAAATTGGTAACTTTGCTCTAGCCTGCGTATAATCGTTTTAGTTTGTTGAAGTTCCCTTTTTAACTGAACTATTTCCGTATAACTGTTGATGCTTTGCAGACAGCCTTTTAAGATTCCATCTACGATAATTGGTGTACTTTTTATGATAAGACTGTAAGAGTCCGTATTTATCGAAATTTCCGCATCCCGTCTTGTTCGGAAGACTTCTTCTCTATTCTTGATAATTAAGTTGTGTGCTTTTTTCTGATTAAGTACTGAAAGTAACTCTTCATATGACGAATTTTGCATGATGATATGACCAAGATCATCGACTACTGCAAATGCTTCTGCATTTTTTTGCAAAATCAATGTAAGCAATACTCGGATGCTGTTATCATCAAACCATTCTCTTTTTTGATTGGCTTCTTGTAATACCGCCAATGCACCTATAACTTGATTTCCCTCGTTTTTTAGCGGATAACGAGAAATTAAAAGATTATCCTTATCAGATATAGCAAATATTTTCTGTTCTTCTTTTCTTTTAGTATGTAATACTCTCATCATCCCACTAGTAGGAATAATCGATAAAATATGTTGATCTATTTGAAGATGATAGTGTCCCTTTATCATTCTTTCTGCACTTTTGTTGAAATAACAGATGACTCCGCGATTATCCACTAGAATAATCCCTTCCTTCATTTCATCAAATAGGGCATAAGAGGTTGTCTGTATAGTTCGATCAATCATTAGTACACTTCCTATCTGTTCATCCGTGCAATTTATTTCATATCTATACTATACCTATCTCTCTGTTATTATGCAATTTTTTTCCCATTTTCTTTTATTTCTGAAAAAAAGATTTTTTGAATATACTATTGGTTGCAAATTTGTGGAGAAATGAGTTGGTGAAGGAGATAACCTAATAGTCGTTATTTAGGGATTATTTAGGCTATTATCTAAAAAAAAAGGCTCTCCTCCCTCTCTCTAACAAATTGAAGATAGGTTGGAAAACCATCATTCTTTAAGGCAACGTTAATAATTCACGTGCAAGAATCGGCTCATCTGTTATTATTGCTGAGATTCCTTCATTTATTAGTGCTCTCATCGCTTTAGGACTATTCACTGTATATGCTCTAACTTTGATATTTTTTTCTATTGAGGATTGTATTATCTCTTGGTTAATGCGTTTGTAATTAGGATGAAACCCTTTGGCACCTATAGCATTTGCATATATCCAAGGCTGATATATTCCATCTGACAACAAAGGGGCTGTTTCAATTTCAGGTGCAATTCGATAACTATGTACGAGGCTATAATGATTAAACGAGGAAAAGATAATCCGTTTTTCAAAACCATATTTGCGAATAAGCTCAATTGTTTTTTCTTCCATCCCTTTATATGGAATCTTATTATTTTTCATTTCAATATTACAAGTTATCGTATTGTCTTGCATCCAATCGAATAACTCAATTAATGTGGGAATAGCTTCTTTCCCAATATTCTTGAATCGATGTCCTGCATTTAATGATCGTAAACCTTTATAACTTAATTCTTGCACATATCCTAATCCATTTGTTGTTCGATCAACTTTTTCGTCATGAATAATAACAACTTCCCCATCTTTTGTCATTTGAATATCAATTTCGATTCCATCAGCCTTTGCTTTTTCAGCTTCTTCAAAAGCTTTCATGGTATTCTCTGGATATTGGGAAGAATAGCCTCGGTGTGCAAATATTTTCGTCATGAAATCACTTCCTTATATAGAACTCTTTCGCTACTGCTTTATAAATGATGAAAAAAACAGGCTCTAACATAAGTCAGAGCCTGTATCGGTTTTTGTTAAATTAGTTTTTTACTACGTTAGCAGCTTGAGGTCCGCGTTGACCTTCTTCTATGTCAAAAGAAACTTCTTGACCTTCATCTAATGTTTTGAAACCTTCTGTTTGAATAGCGCTGAAATGTACGAATACATCTTGTCCTTCAGCTGTTTCGATGAAACCAAATCCTTTTTCTGCGTTAAACCATTTTACTTTACCTGTAGCCATTTCTTGTTTCCTCCTATGTGCTTTATGCACAAATGTATTACTATCCTTGCTCGTAGTAAAAAATAAAGAAATATGTAAATCTCAACTATTTTCTAGAGAACAAAAATAAGTCTTCTTTATAGTAACAGGTTAATCAACAGAAAGCAAATCTTCCGATGATAATTTTTCAATTTTTTAAAACAAATTCCTTTTTATGGTTTTTAATTCCTAACAATTTTATCAATTTCACCTTTATAATTTATTCAGTTAGCAATTAGATGAGCAGACAGTTAATATTAATGAGAGGTTTTGTGTGCAGTCTTTTTGAGATTGTCAATATCTCCTGTTCCACTTTTAAATAGGACTAAGATTAGCTTTTGACTCTGCTTATAAGATGCTACAGTCTTGCTTTGACAGGAAAAAATAAATCATCTGCATG
Source organism: Bacillus sp. T2.9-1 (assembly GCF_950097965.1). Taxonomy (NCBI): domain Bacteria; kingdom Bacillati; phylum Bacillota; class Bacilli; order Caryophanales; family Bacillaceae; genus Bacillus; species Bacillus sp. T2.9-1. Next base: position 23,937 of record NZ_CATNHG010000076.1, on the reverse strand, counting down.
AAATTGTAGTTCTGTTAACTTCACTCTGTACATCTTCATCTCCAACAAAAACAAAACCCAACAAATCAAAATGATTTATTGGGTGAGAAGGTAAAAATTTATTGGCTTAAATCCGCAAAAAAAGTTGTTTTTCAAAGAATTGGTTGGATTAGCAATAACCAAAAACCCTTTATTCTAACCCTCTCAAGAAGCCTTATGTTCCAGCCTTAACTTATCTGCCACAATCGCGATAAATTCTGAGTTCGTTGGTTTTGCTTTAGACATGCTGACAGTGTAGCCGAATAAGGATGAGATGGAATCGATATTGCCTCTGCTCCAAGCGACTTCAATCGCATGACGAATTGCACGCTCCACACGGCTTGCAGTTGTATTAAATTTTTTAGCGATATCTGGATAGAGTACTTTTGTAATCGATCCTAATAGTTCTATGTCATTATAGACCATCGAAATGGCTTCCCTTAAATAAAGATAGCCTTTAATATGGGCTGGGACACCAATCTCGTGAATAATACTTGTAATGCTAGCATCTAAATTCTTTGTTTTTGGTTCCTGTTGCGTTTTAAAGGAAGAAGAAGATTTTCGCACAAACCCAGTTGTTTTACCGCTAACTTGGCGAATATGACCTGCCAAATAATCCATATCAAACGGTTTTAAAATAAAGTAAGATGCTCCTAATTCAACAGCCTTTTTCGTGACATCCTCTTGTCCAAAAGCTGTTAGCATAATGACATTAGGCATTTTTTTATTCATTTGGCGCATTCTTTCTAATACAGCTAAGCCATCGAGATGAGGCATAATGATATCGAGAACCATCACATCTGGTTCTAGTTGTTCGATCAATTCCAGACACTCTTGACCATTATGCGCAACACCGATTACTTCCATGTCATCTTGAGTATCTATATACTCTTCCAATAAACCTACTAGTTCACGATTATCATCAACAATACAAACTTTTATTTTTTTCAACAGTTGTTTCCTCCCTTAGGTCCAAATGTCTCTAATTTTATCTATATTTTTTATTCTAAAGGACATTTTCGACAAAGCAACCCATAATCCTTTGATTTTATAAAAAAAACTTAAAAAATAGGGAAAAACTCATTATTTCTCTCATTTTCTCATGTTTTCGACCGAATTCGATACATTTCATCATTTTGTCGAAAAATCTTTATATCAATATTATACCCCACTTCTTTGCATAGAAAAAGAATACATCTAAATTAACTTCTTTTTACCTAAACACTTCTTTTTCTGGAAGAAAAAATTATGACTTTTTTATGAATATATTCTTGTTGAGTTGTTACTTTAACGGTATTATTAAAGTTGGACAAAAAGCATTAATTTTTTTGGGCCAACTTATCTGTTATTTTCAGATAAAAGCTTAGCACAATGGTAAAAGTACTTGTGCTTTTTAATTTGCTCAATGATAGAAAGGATTTTTATATGGAGAATGCAACGAATGAAGTAAAACCTACTTTTAAAATACTATGGAAGCTAACAAGACCGCATACGTTAACTGCTTCCTTTGTACCTGTTTCCATTGGTACGGTTTTATCTTTCCCACACGCCTCAACAAAATGGGGTTTATTTTTTGCCATGATGTTCGCTTGTTTGATTATTCAAATAGCAACCAATTTATTCAATGAGTACTATGATTATGTAAGAGGCATTGATACTGCTGAGTCAGTAGGAATTGGTGGAGCCATTGTACATCATGGAATGAAACCAAAATTAGTTTTAAATATGGCAATTAGCCTATATGTTATTGCATTACTTTTGGGTATTTATATTTGTTCCCAAACTAGTTGGTGGATTGCTTTAGTCGGCTTACTTGGCATGGCAATTGGTTATTTGTACACTGGAGGGCCACTCCCAATTGCTTATACCCCATTTGGCGAGGTCTTTTCTGGTATTTGTATGGGATGTATCTTTATCCTTATTTCATTTTATATCCAGGCTGGTGAAATCAATCAAGAAAGTATAATGATTTCTGTACCAATCGCAATTCTCATTGGTGCAATTAATTTATCAAATAATATTAGAGATATCGAAGAGGATACTTTAGGTGGAAGAAAAACAATTGCTATCCTAATCGGTTTTAATAAGGCAGTCAATCTGCTTGCGGCATTATTTATTCTATCCTATTTATGGGTTGTTATCTTTGTTGCTTTCGGCATTTTTAGTCCTTGGCTATTAATAGTATTACTAAGCTTTAAGAAGCCGCTTGAAGCAATTAAAGGCTTTAGAGGTGATAAAAGCCAAACACCGATTGCTATGAAAAACACAGGATTGACGAATACAATGTTTGGATTGTTTATTACTGTTGGTTATTTATTTGATTTCATTATGCAAAATATGTAAATTCAAAAAGTATCATGGAAAGGATGAATAAAACTCCTTTTCATGATACTTTTTGTCTTTGTTGTTGCCCGTTTTTTCTATGACGCTTTTTGACCTTTTTCGTATATATCAATTCCTGCTTCATTTAACATCCATTCAATGTGAACTCCATAGCCACTAGTTGGATCATTTACAAAGACGTGGGTAACTGCTCCAATTACTTTTCCATCTTGGATAATTGGACTACCACTCATACCTTGGACAATCCCACCTGTTTTACTTAATAATTCTTTATCTGTTACTTTAATAACTAATCCTTTTGTAGCAGGATATTTTTGTGGTACAGAGCTTACTACTTCGATATCAAAAAGCTTCACCTGATCATTATCTACGACCGTTAGTATTTGTGCTGGTCCTTCTTTTACTTGGTCTGATAATGTAATCGGCATTGGCTCGTCCATGATTCCATTTTTAATGTTTTTATTTAGTTCCCCAAATATTCCAAAAGGACTATTTGTTTTAATGTCCCCGATAACTTCTTTATCTTCTGAAAATCTTGCTAATTTTTCACCTGGATTGCCATTACTGCCTTTTTCAATACTTGTTACAGTAGAACGCAGTACTTCTCCATCATCCACAACTATTGGTTTTTTTGTATCCATATCTGATATCACATGACCTAAAGCCCCATATTTCATGGAATCAGGGTGATAAAAAGTCATTGTTCCTATCCCTGCTGCTGAATCTCTTATATAAAGCCCTAATTTAAATGTGTTGTCCCCTTTTTCTTTAAGCGGCATTAACTTGGTTTTAAATTCTTTCTTCTCTCTTTTAACTGTTAAATCTAATGGTTTATTTTCTTCGCCTGCTTTTTGAACAAATGGTGCAACATCTGCCATTTTTTCGATTTTCTGTCCATTTATTTCAACAATCATATCGCCAACTTTGATCCCAGCTTTTTCGCCAGGCGATTGTTTTGCTTCTTCTGTATTAACTTGGTGATGCCCAACCACCAGTACGCCAACTGTATTTAATTTTACCCCGATGGATTGACCACCAGGAATGACTTTAAAGTCTTTTAGAACATTCACATCCACTTTTTTTATCGGAAAACCCGCTAGCTCAAGCATCATCTCTTCTTTCCCACTTACTTTTCCTTGCAAAGAAAGTTTGCCTTTTTCCTGGCTTAATGCAACAACCGAATCTTCGTCTGCTACATTTGCTGTCACAGGAATCGCCTCACTATTGTTGATTTCCATCGATTGCCCCTCAAACAATGTAATGCTTTTGGGAATATGAAGATATTCTTGAAATGATTGATTACATACTAAAGATATTAATGAAACAAGGAGAATCCCACCAATTATTTTTCTAAGGATATCACTTTTCAATTCTCTTCACTCTCCTCGCTTCTTTTCACCACGACTTCTCCCGGCTACATTTATAACTTTGCCTGTATGAGCCTCATTTATAACTGTTAAAAATTTTAAATACCTACCCATATTGGATAGCTTTGTCAATTTTTTCAACATTAACTGTATTTCACAATTTCTTAAAAAGAATAAGGACCACCCGTGAGAACGGGTGGTTTTCTCTGCGGCTGAAAGCCTTTGTTACTGACCAAACCCTAAAGGGCTACTGAAAGGTTCGCCATTTGTACTACTTCTACTGGCCAGACCTCAAAGGCCTTCTCTCCTAATTATTTCGTTTCTTTTTCTTCACTTCTTCCCCTGTAAATGGATCAATATATTCCATTATCGTTAATTGTTCTGCGACTATATCATCTTGTATTTGATTACGTATATATTCTTCTATTACCTTTTTGTTTCTTCCTACCGTATCTACATAATATCCTGTACACCAAAATTTTCGATTTCCATATTTATATTTCAGTTGTGCATGTCGATCAAATATCATCAAGCTACTTTTTCCTTTTAGATATCCTACAAATGCTGATACACTTAATTTTGGCGGAATACTCACTAACATATGTACGTGATCCTTACACGCTGTTGCTTCTATTATCTCCACGCCTTTCCTCTCACACAAGGTACGTAAGATTTGTCCAATATCTTTCTTTATTTTCCCGTAAATTATTTGTCTTCTATATTTTGGTGCAAATACTATGTGATACTTACAATTCCAAGTTGTGTGTGCTAAACTATTATTGTCTTTTGACATAAGGACTTCCTCCTGGCTATTTATTTTCGGTTGGCGAACCAAAAATATTTTAGCACCTTGAGGAAGTTTTTTTAATACCACGCTGTAAGCTTTTTGGAACCCTAGGCATAGCCCAGGGTTTTCTTTTCTATAATAAAATAAAACCTCTGCACATATACAGAGGTTTTACGTGTCTATACTTTATTCTTAGCTTTTTGCGCTAATTTTAACAGTTCTTTTGCATGTTTTTTTGTTAATTCGGTAATTTCTGCTCCAGAAATCATTCGTCCTATCTCTTTTATCTTATCTTGCTGAACCAATGGGGTAACAGATGTAGAGGTTCTACCGTCTTCTATTTTTTTCGCAATAAATAAATGAGTATCTGCCATTGCAGCTACTTGAGGCAAGTGGGAAATGCATAATACTTGCGAATCGACTGAAACATGATGAATTTTTTCGGCAATCGCTTGAGCTACTCTTCCACTTACACCAGTATCTACTTCATCAAATATTATAGAAGTGACGCCTTGATGCTTAGAGAAAATGCTCTTTAGTGCAAGCATCATTCTCGATAGCTCTCCACCAGAAACGATTTTCGATAATGGCTTAAGAGGTTCACCAGGATTTGTGGAAATATAAAATTCTACCTCATCTATTCCTTTTTTCGTGACATTATTTTCATTAGCATTTATTCTTACTTCAAAAACTGTTTTTTCCATGTATAGCTCTTTTAGTTCTTGATGAATACTATTTGTTAGACGCTCTGCCGCTTTTCTTCTTAAAACATGCAGTTCCTTTGCTTCTACTAATAAATCTTTTTTTAGGGAAGCTAATTCGCGCTCTAATAAATCAATATGTGTCTCTTTATTTTGTATGGTTTCTAGTTCTTCTTCAATTTTAGCAGCATATTCTAAAATCTCCGATACCGTTTTGCCATATTTCCGCTTTAATGTATTAATTTCATTTAACCTTGCTTCAATTTCATTTAATCTTTCTGGGTCATATTCTAAATAATCTAAAGCACCCCGCATCTGTCTTGCAATATCTTCTAAAATATAATAACTATTGGAAACAGATTCAGCCATATCTTTATATTCAGTATCTAAGCTTGCAGCTTCCTCCATATTTCCCATTACTTCCCCAAGCCAATCCAAGCCCTTTTGTTCCCCTCTAAGAGCTGTATAGCCTGTTTGAATGCTATCATATATTTTTTCAAAATTACTTAACTTCTTTTTTTCTTCCAACAATTCTTCATCTTCATTTAATTTCAAATGAGCACTTTCAATTTCATTAAACTGAAATTGCAGTAAATCAAGCCTTTGTGCCATTTGCTGCTCATTTTCTGTTAAGTTCATTAATTTTTTTTGCGTTTGTGTATAAGAACGATAAATTTCTTCATATTCTTCCAAAACAGGAGCCAATTCTCCCATTGCAAAAGTATCCAATAATTGTAAATGTTTCGTTTCGTCCATTAATTCCTGATGTTCATGCTGTCCATGTATATCAATCAGTGTGGACCCTATTTCTCGTAAAACAGAAATCGTAATTAGTTTTCCATTTATTCGACAAACACTTTTACCAGATAGCGCAATATCTCTTCTTAATACAATTGTACCTTCATCTATATCTATTCCAAATTCATTCATTTTTCGAAAACATGGATGACCATCTTCTATATAAAATAATCCTTCAATTTCTGCCTTCTCTTCTCCATGTCGAACAAATTCGGCAGAACCACGGCCACCAACTAACAAATTAATTGCATCAATGATAATGGATTTCCCTGCACCTGTCTCACCAGTTAGTACAGTAAGTCCTTTATTATAGGAAATGGATAGACTATCTATGATTGCAAAATTTTTAATCGATAATTCACTTAGCAATTAATGTCCCCCCAAATTAAAGCATATCAAGAAAACGATCGCTAATTCTCTTGCCTTCTTCAGCAGAGCGGCAAATGATTAGACATGTATCATCTCCACATATTGTACCTAGTATTTCATCCCAATCTAAATTATCAATTAATGCACCAATGGCCTGTGCATTCCCAGGCAAAGATTTTAGAACGAGCAAATTTTCTGCTGAATCGATTTTAACAAAGGAGTCCATCAGCATTCTTTTTAATTTCTGCAATGGATTAAATCGTTGGTCAGCAGGAAGGCTATATTTATATCTACCATCTTGAAGGGGCACTTTAACTAAATGTAATTCTTTAATATCCCTTGAAACAGTAGCTTGTGTTACATTATAGCCGGCACTTTTCAATTCATCTACTAATTCATCTTGCGTTTCTATATCATTATTTGTAATAATTTCTCTTATTTTTATATGCCTTTGACCCTTATTCATATTTTCCATCCTTTATAGTGGTTATCATTTCATTATGTATAATGTTTATTGCTCTTTATATAAAAGTATTTGTTTCCTTTTATTCGTTCATTCGATTTTTTTAGACATTTTCCTTCTATCTTATTTTACCGTGTTTGTTCGCCTTTTTACAAGAACAAAGAATAAAACAACATTACTTTTGTATCTTCTATTGTACAGCAAAAAGGGTTAGCCAACATAAGAGATCTTCTACTAGCATTATTGTACTAGTTCTCTTCATGTAGTCAAACCCTTCTACCATTTGCTTATTTATCGGTTTCTTTATTTGCCTTCAATTCAGCGTGTGCCGCTTCCACAGTCTCTTTTATTTGATAAAAATGCTCATGTTTCTCCTCGCGTTCATCCCAATGAAGATGAAGCAAAAATTCAATGTTGCCATCACCGCCAGTTATAGGAGAAAAGGACAGATTTTTTATGATATATCCTTCTTTTTTCGAAAAATCGATTATTTTTTCTAAAACAGACTCATGGACTTTTCGATCTCTGACAATTCCTTTTTTCCCAACTTGTTCTCTTCCCGCTTCAAATTGCGGCTTCACTAAAGCAATGACATCACTGCCTGAAACTAATAATGTTTTTAACACAGGCAATATTAGCTTTAAAGAAATAAATGAAACATCAATAGAAGCAATATTCGGCATTTCTCCTACTAAATCAGCAGGAGTTACGTAACGGAAATTCGTTCTTTCCATAACAATTACACGCTCATCCTGTCTTAGCTTCCACGCTAATTGGTTATAGCCTACATCTAAGGCATACGATTGCTTTGCTCCGTTTTGCAAAGCACAATCAGTAAATCCTCCGGTAGAAGAGCCGATATCAAGCAATACTTTATCTTTCATGTTGACATCAAATACTTTGAGTGCCTTTTCCAACTTTAAGCCGCCTCTTGAAACATACTGCAGCGTCTTTCCTTTTACTGTCAGCTTAGCATCGGCATTTATTTTTTCACCTGGTTTATCCAGTCTATTTTCCTCACAATAAACAATCCCTGCCATCACAGCACGTTTTGCCTTTTCCCTTGTTTCAAATAAACCTTGTTCCACTAATAATACATCTATTCTTTCTTTCTTCATGAATGCTCTAAGCCCTCTTTTGTTTATTTCTTGCAATCGCTAAAAGTCTATTTACTACTTCTTCTTTTGTTAAATTAATTTCTTCTAATAAAGAATGGACATCACCATGTTCAATAAATTGGTCAGGAATTCCCATACGATCGATTACATTTGCGCCATAGCCATGATCGTGTGCATATTCTAAACAATAACTTCCAAATCCACCTTGCAGAATTGCTTCTTCTAATGTCAATATTGGAATTTGTTTTTTTAATAAATCCGTTAACATTGCTTCATCTAATGGTTTGATAAATCGCGCATTGACGACTTTCACGTGTATGCCTTGGGCTTCCAGCTGATTTGCTGCCTCCATTGCCATTTCAATGGTTGTTCCAAAAGTAAGGATTGCGGCGTCAGATCCCTCTCTTAACACTTCCCATGTACCGATTGGAATCGTTTTTAATGCAGAATCTAGCTCTACCCCAATTCCATTTCCGCGAGGGAAACGCATTGCAATTGGTCCATCATTATACTTGATTGCCGTATTTACCATATGCTGCCCTTCATTTTCGTCTTTCGGCATCATTAAAACTAAGTTTGGCATATGACGTAAAAATGCAATATCATAAATCCCTTGATGCGTTTCTCCGTCTGCACCGACTAAGCCTGCACGGTCAATTCCGATAAACACATTTAAATTTTGACGGCACACATCATGAAGCATTTGATCGTATGCACGTTGTAAAAATGTAGAATAAATCGCTAAAAATGGCTTCATTTTTTGTGTTGCCAGTCCAGCTGCTAATGTAACAGCATGCTGTTCTGCTATTCCAACATCAAGCATTCGATTTGGGAATTCTTTTGCAAATGATTCTAATTTTGAACCAACTGGCATCGCAGGTGTAACAGCAACGATTCGTTCATCTGTTCGCGCCAATTTCAAAACAGTATCACTTACTAGTTTACTCCAGGCAGGTGCCGTAATAGTCGGCTTTACAAAATCTCCTGTCTCAATCTTATATGGACCTGTTCCGTGCCATGTGCCAATTTTATCTTTTTCAGCAGGAGAGAATCCTTTCCCTTTTTTCGTAATTACATGTAATAATACTGGTCCAGAAGTTTTCTTTGCATAATTTAATTGTTCAAATAAGTCTTCGAAATCATGTCCATCAACTGGCCCTAAATAAGTAAAGCCTAACTCTTCAAAAAACACACCAGACACTAATAAATACTTTAAACTATCTTTAATTCTTTCAGCAGTGGCTGCCATCTTACCACCGACTGCAGGAATTTTCTTTAAAAGCATTTCTAATTCATCTTTAACCCATTGATACTTGCCAGCAGTTCTTAATCTTCCCAATACTTGATGAAGGGCACCGACATTTGGGGCAATCGACATTTCGTTATCATTAAGAATCACAATCATATTTTTCTTTTCATCACCGATATGATTAAGTGCTTCAAGGGCCATTCCACCTGTTAAGGCTCCATCCCCAATAATCGGAATAATATAAGAGTCTTCCTTTTTCAAATCGCGAGCTACTGCCATTCCCATTGCTGCCGATAAAGATGTGGAGCTATGGCCTGTTTCCCATACATCATGCTCACTTTCATTCATTTTTGGAAAACCGCTCATCCCCTTGTATTGTCTAAGGGTATCAAAATCTTTTGCTCGACCAGTTAAAATTTTGTGTACATAGGATTGATGCCCTACATCCCATAGCATTTTATCCTTTGGACTATCAAAGCATTTATGAAGTGCAAGTGTTAATTCGACTACTCCTAAATTTGGACCAATATGGCCACCAGTTAGAGAAAGTTGATTAATTAAAAAGTGACGGATATCTTCGCTAAGGCTCTTGAGCTCCTCATTGGATAATCCTTTTAAAAATGCTGGATTTTCAATTGACATTAAATCCATTAGGTAACAACTCACTTTCGTTCAGTTATAACCAATAGTCAATATTTCTTAAATGACTATATTGGTATATCTTCCTTCCATTTAACCATTTTCATTTCTTTTTCGCCAAAGATTGTATTTTATATTAGAATACCTTATTTTATAAAAAAAACCTAATTTATTCTTATTATTAAGTATGTATTATACCATTCATTCCCCCATAATAGTAGTAATTCTACATAGTTAAATGAATGAAATGAAGCGCTAAAAAGAAGGATGCCTCCAAATGGAACACTCCTCTTGCACAAATATAGAGGTTTATACTTCTATAAAATGCATAAGTGTTGTCAAATATGCTGGAGACACCCTGGTCATCTGATTCTCTATTCTTATTTTCCTATATAGTTCCGAGAAAGCCTTTAAATGTTTTAAGGAAGATATAATTAATTATTTCTATAGGCAATTAAATCTGTAATCTTTTCTAAGATTGCACTATCTATAGGCAAGCTTTCAAGAAGACCTTTTGCTTGTCTGATATGCAAATCTAATTCACTTTTCGCTCCATCCATTGTGAGTATTTTTGGATAGGTACTCTTGTGATTACCCATATCACTTCCAATTGGCTTTCCAATAAGCTCTTCATCACCCTCTAAATCTAATATATCGTCTCGAATTTGGAAGGCTAAACCTAAATGATAAGCAAATTGCTTTAGCTGCTTTATTTCAGTGTTATTAGCACCTGCTAATTTTGCACCAATTATAATGCTAACCTCTAGTAGCTTTCCTGTTTTATGTAGGTGGATTTGCTCAAGCTCTTGTTGATTTAAGGTTTTATTTTCCCCTTCAATATCCGCAACTTGTCCACCCACCATGCCTTCTGCACCAGCTGCTTCTGCTAAAAGACCGATTGTCGCGAGTATCGTTTCTGCAGGAATATTTTGTTGCTTCATATTCGCCATTATTTGAAAGCTGTAGGTAAGTAGGGCATCTCCTGCCAAAATTGCAATTGCCTCCCCGTATACTTTATGATTTGTTGGTAGACCTCTTCGTAAATCGTCATCATCCATACTTGGCAAATCATCGTGAATCAAGGAGTAGGTATGTATCATCTCAATTGCTATTGCTGGTAATAACCCGATAAGTGGATCTTTTCCATACGCCTGTATAGTTGCAAACAAAAGTAATGGTCGAATTCTTTTTCCACCCGCGTTTAAGGAATAGAGCATCGAATCTTTTAAGTTAGCTGGTGCTGCTAGCTTTTCTACATTTTTCTTTAATTCCTTTTCCAATATATCCTTATAGTTGCTTGTAAATGCTGACAAAGAGATATTATTCAAGCTTTATTCCTCCTCAGCAATCGAAAACGGTTGTTTTTTTCCATTCTCTAAAACGACTTCCGCTAATTGTTCTTCCACATTTTTCAATTTTTCATGACAATATTTAGAAAGCTCCATTCCTTTTTTATACGTGTTAATTGCCTCTTCTAACGGAACGTCTCCCTCTTCTAGTTTTTCAACGATTCTCTCTAATTCTTCCATCGCTTCTTCAAAAGATGGATTTTTTTCTGAATTGGTTGCCAAAATCTATCTCTCCTTTACCGCAATAATTTCTGCTTCTACCATTCCATCAGCCAGGTTTAACTCAATCTGATCCTTAGGCTTGACTTGTTTAATACTTGCTATTAACTTCCCGTGATGATCGTATGCTACATTATAGCCTCTTTCCATTATTTTCAGCGGACTTAATGCATCCATCTTCCCTATTTTCGAAAGAAAAGCTTGTCTTTTTGCTTGCAGAATAAGCTCCGTATTACGAACTAGATTTTTTTGTAAGCTAGCTAAATCTTGATTGGCCTTCTTGATATAATGATTAGGGTGATTTCTAACAAGCTGCTTTTGTATTAATTCCTGTTGCATATGTTTCTGTTCAAGAACTCTTTGCACATTACGCGTTAATAATTCTGTCTGTTTATCTAGCTGCTCCATTTTTTGGTCATACAATACCTTTGGATAACGAAATGCATAGGAACGCTGAATTCTATTTAGACGAAGCTTCTGTAACTCAACTTTCTCTTTTATCCCTCTAATCAACCGACTTTGCCTTGTCAAAATACGCTCTACAAGTTCATCTATATGGGGTACAGCAAGCTCAGCTGCTCCAGTTGGAGTCGGCGCACGCATATCAGCAACAAAATCACAAATAGTAAAGTCTGTTTCATGACCGACAGCGGAAATTACTGGAATATTCGAAGTGTAAATGGCTCTGGCAACGATTTCTTCATTAAAAGCCCATAATTCCTCTATGGAACCGCCACCTCTACCTACTATGAGGACATCAATCAATGGAGAATCCTGTTCATTAGCTTGTTGAACAGCCTTTACAATAGAAGGAGCCGCTGTTTCTCCTTGCACTAGTGCTGGATAGATCATTATTTTTGCAATGGGATATCGTCTTTTAATTGTCGTAATAATATCTCTTATTGCAGCACCAGTTGGAGAGGTAATTACACCAATTGTTCTGGGATATTTAGGAATGGCTTTCTTATGATCTTGGCGAAACATGCCTTCTTGTTCCAATTTTGCTCTTAACTGTTCATAAGCCAAATAAAGTTGACCTATTCCGTCTGGCTGCATTTCTGAAACATACATTTGATATTGCCCGCTTGATTCATAAACTGTGATACTTGCTTTAATAAGTACTTTCATCCCATTTTCCGGCTTAAATTTCATTTGCTGATTATTTCGAGCAAACATAACTGCCAAAATCCTCGCCTTTTCATCTTTTAAGGTAAAATACATATGACCACTTGAATGCTGCTTAAAATTTGAGATTTCTCCTTTTACCATAATCTCATGCAAATGAGGATCTGCATCAAATTTCCTTTTTATGTATTTAGTCAATGCATGTACCGTTAAATAACGTGATTCCATTTATAAAAAACTCCTTTTACAGGATGGAAAAAGGGGTGTAGTATCCATACACCACATCCCTTTTCGTTCATGTTTATAGGTTATAGAAGGAAACAATTCAGGATGATATCAAATTTTTTGTTCTAGAAGGAAACAAAATTTGAATTGTCACATATTCATACTATTAATCAAACCATCGTTTCTCTTACTACTCTTGATTAGCTTTAATCTTAGATAATACACCGTTGACAAATCTACCAGATTGATCATCACCATAAAGTTTAGCAATCTCTACAGCCTCATCAATTGCTACATTTACAGGTACATCATCTGCTTGACTATACATAATTTCATACGTAGCAAGACGAAGAACATTACGGTCTACATTTGCGATTCTTTCTAGAGACCAATTTTCTAGGTATTGCTTTATCGTTTCATCAATAGATACTTGATGGCTTAATACACCATCCACTAATTTGGTAAGGTATAAATCTGATTTTTCTCCTTCTAAAACATGTTCTATTGCTGTTTCCTTATCTATATCACTAATATCAATTTGAAATAGTGCCTGTAAGGCCTTTTCTCTGGCAGTTCTTCTTTTCATTATTTATGGCTCCTTTAAAATCCTTCCATAGGTTTTTCAACCTATTTATCTATGCTACATGAATAATAGCATAAATAAAAACAAAACTCTATCTTACATGAAAAAAACCTAGCATTCTGTTCTTATTAACAGGTAATTTTCACAAAAACAAAGGCTGTCCAGGTTATCAGTAATAACTATCAAAGAGGAAGTCCCTTATTAATAGATATTTTGCTCTTACCTGTTCAGCCTTTGCTATTTAAACGCTATGCTATCGTTCCTTTGCCTGTGTCTTTACATCTCTTGCTGTAATTCAGCTTCTTGTTTTGCTGTTTCAAACTGAACTCCAACAATGTGAATATTAACCTCTTCTGTAACAAGTCCAGTCATATTAATTAATGTCTGACGAATATTATCTTGAATTTGCTGAGCTACTTGTGGAATAGATATACCAAAATTCATCACGCAATATACTTCCACTTTTATTCCTTCTTCACTGAGGTCAACCTTTATACCTTTGTTGTGTAATTTTTTACCAAACTTTTCCACTACTCCAGTTGCAAAATTGCTTCTCATTTGTGCTACACCTTCCACTTCAGAAGCAGCAATACTTGCAATAACCTCAATTACTTCAGGAGCAATTTCTACTTTACCTAACCCATTATACTCTTGGTTCATTTCTAAACTTGTTGTTTCGCTCATTACCTTTTCCTCCTTTTAATCTTCTGATTTCATTAAATCATACATTTCTAAAAACTTTGTGTTGAAGTTGCCTTCCACAAACTTTTCATGATTAAGGAGATTCAAGTGAAAGGGAATCGTGGTATCTACACCTTCGATCACAAACTCACTCAGCGCCCGTTTCATGCGGGAAATAGCTTCCTTTCTAGTTGACCCATATGCAATTACCTTAGCAATCATACTATCATAGTATGGTGGGATCGTATAACCAGGATAAGCAGCTGAATCAACACGTACTCCTAATCCGCCTGGTGGTAAATACATGTTAATCTTCCCTGGTGAAGGCATGAAATTCTTCGCAGGATTTTCTGCATTAATCCGACATTCTATTGCCCAACCAGTAAATGTAACATCCTTTTGTTTGTATTCTAGTGGTTTGCCTGATGCAACTAGTATTTGTTCTTTGATTAAATCAATACCTGTTACCATCTCTGTTACTGGATGCTCTACTTGGATACGCGTATTCATTTCCATGAAATAGAATGCTTGATTTTGATAGTCAAAGATAAATTCTACTGTTCCTGCACCTGTGTAGTTAACTGCTGCTGCAGCTTTAACTGCAGCATCTCCCATTTTCTCTCTCATTTCTTCTGTTAAAACTGGAGACGGTGTTTCTTCAAGAAGTTTTTGCAATCGACGCTGAATAGAACAATCTCTTTCTCCTAAATGAATAACATTTCCGTAATTATCTGCAAGTACTTGCAATTCTACATGGCGGAAATCCTCAATGTATTTTTCTAAATACACGCCTGCATTACCAAAGGCTGTTAAAGCTTCTTGTTGGGTAATATTTATTCCTTTAACTAGTTCTTCTTCTGTTTTAGCAACACGGATACCCTTACCACCGCCACCTGCCGTAGCTTTAATAATTACTGGATAACCTATTTCTTTCGCTAAAGTAATTCCTTCTTCTAAATCTTTAATAATACCTTGGGATCCAGGTACGATTGGAACACCAGCCTGACGCATTGTTTCTCTAGCAATATCTTTTGTCCCCATTTTATTAATAGCCTCTGGACTAGGGCCAACAAACGTGATTTTGCAATCTCTGCAAAGTTCAGCGAAATCAGCATTTTCTGCTAAAAATCCGTATCCTGGATGAATAGCATCACATCCAGTCAATGTTGCTACGCTGATTATATTTGTAAAATTCAAATAGCTATCCTTGGAAGCTTTTGGACCAACACAGTATGCTTCATCTGCGATTTGTACATGCAAAGCCTCACTATCTGCTTCTGAATAAATGGCTACAGTTTGAATATCTAATTCTCGACATGCTCTTATTATGCGGACAGCTATTTCGCCTCTATTTGCGATTAACAGTTTTTTTATCATTGACTAAACCCCTCTTTGTTACGCCTTTACTAGGAATAATGGTTCTCCGTACTCTACAAGTTCTCCATCTTTAACGAGGATTTCTACAATCTCCCCATCTACTTCTGCTGTAATCTCATTAAATAGCTTCATCGCTTCTACGATACATACAACAGAGTCTTTCGTCACTTTGTCTCCTACTTTTACAAACGCATCTGCGTCTGGAGAAGCTGATTGATAAAAAGTTCCTACCATTGGAGAAGTAATTTTATGTAAGTTTTCATCGATTGATTTTGCAGGTGTTTCTGCAACTACACTTTCAACTGCAACTTCTTTCGTTGTTGCTTCTTGTTGTTGAGTTGATTTTGTAATAACTGGCGCTGAAACTACTGTTTCGCCAACACTCTTCTTGATTTCGACTTTCACACCATCTTGTTCATATAAAAAATTACTAATAGTAGAATCATCTATTAATTTAATTAATTCTTTTACTTCTGAAATATTTAACATATAATTGCACCCCTTAAATCATTCTTTTAGGACTAGATACTAATATCATACGATAAGACCTTATGATAATTCAACAACCATCTTTAAAATATGACTTTTTTGCTACTATTACTTTCATTTTTTTCCTTTTATTATGTGAGTCGAAAGGGGATCTCCTCTCTTTCTACATACTTATCATACCACTATCTTTTTAAAATAACTAATCCAAGGTGTACAATTAAAAGAAAACGCTTACTATTATTATAGAGGTAAAAAGAGCAAAAATTAATTACTGTTAGAAGCTCTATTTTCTTCCTAATTTATTCTATTTCATTCTCTTTTTGAACACCTCTACTTAATTTGCTGACCAGTTACACACCTTATATTCCATTGTCTATTTTCCTGATTGTTTGGACAATCGCCTTACAAAAAAACTGTAGACACTTCCCAAAAAGTATCTACAGTTTCGCTAACTATTCATTATCTCTCATTTTCACAAATATTATTATTGTGGATCAATTTTTACTGCAACATTAGCGTTTGGTGCATCCATATTTTTGCGAACAAGCTGAACAATTTCATTCGCTGCTTCTGCGGATAATTCTTCTGCTTTTACGGTTACCTTCACTGTACCATCATCTGAGGTCTGTACAAGCACATCTTCATAATTTTCTGCTTTAATTAGGCTTTCCATAATCTTTTCATTATCTGTAATTTCCTGAAGCTCTTTAATCTTTTCTGTAGCTTCATTTTTTTCTTCTGCTGTTTTATCCTTTGAACCTTGAATGGTTACTAATTCTTCCTTCATCTTGTCACGCTGTTCCATTAAATCAAGTCTCATCTGTTCAAATACTGCTTCAGAGTCAGTTGTTGTAACAGTGCTTTCCCCGTTACTATCAGTAGCTGCTTCCTCTGCATCCTTCGTTGTTGCATTTTCTGTATTCTCATCTTCGCTAGTTGCAAGTTCATTTAATCGAGATTCTGGGGATGTGATATAGTAGACTGACAATACCACAACCAAACTTAACATCGTTAATAACCATACTGTTTGCTTTTTTAATAACATCTATTATTCCCCCTTAGTTTTGTTTAGGCTGTACAGAAACTCTATGGCTTGAAACATCTAACGCCCGAGTAACTGCCTCCACAATCATTGTTTTAACTTTTATATTTTCAGCTCCTTTTGCAACAACGAGTACACCAGCAATTTTAGGCTTCATCGTTTCCACTACAATTGGAACTTGTTTATCCCCATTGGGCACCAATACCACTGTTTCCTCATTCGATGTTTCTTCTACGCTTCTATTTCCTCCTTGTGTATCTTCTTCTTCTGTTTTTTGAATCGTTTGTGAATTATTTTTTTCATATATTTTTTTTTCAGATCCTTCTAAATTCACATAAACAATCGCATCTTTGACACCTGCTATTGCATTTATCGCTTCCTTAATTTGTTCCTTGTATTGTTCTTCATAATCAGCAATAGTTAAATTGCTGCTATCGGCTTTTTGTCCAAATGTTTCTTGAGCATTTTCAGAGGAAGCATCATTACTTAATGCGGAAACTTCTTGGGCGTTATTATTGTCCTTAAAAAACATGTTGCTTAAAAGCATAATGGCTACGCCAAACAATACAACGATGACAAGATAGGTGGCTTTTCCTTTTTTCTTTTCATCCCCGTCATTTGACAGTACATTTTTTAACCAGCTTAATGGCCCTTTGTCCTTGTTATCCATTTTTCTCCTCCTCCCCTCCTTCGTACATAATTACAATTGCATCATCTCGTACTTCCCATTTTTCGGAAAGAAAAGAAACAATACTTTCTGTATCCATTTGTTTCGATTCATTTTTGTCAAGAAGAGGTTGCTGTGTGTCAATTCGAACAGGGCTTACAGCTTCCACAACGTTTTGTGGATCCTTGCTTTCTTTCATATGAATAACCATTTCTGCTAAGTTTTCAGGAAACCCAACATCCTTCTCTTTGTCGATTGATAATTGAATCGAATTGATCTCCATTCCGTAATTTGCTATCAACTCCTCATTTGCATCCTCTTTTAATTGGACAGCCATTTTATTTAATGTATATTCATCAAGTGAGGCTTGTATTTCTCTTTTTTTCAATTCGATCGAATTATTCATATTTTTTTGTTCTGGCTCGCCGATCGCACTGGCAGTGAACACAGCTTCAAAGTCACTCGAAATCAGCTTAAATACAGGTGTCAATATAACAGTTATTAGTAATAATCCAGCGACCATCTTGGCATATTTCTGAAAGGTAGAGTTTGGCAATAGCATGTCCACAACAGTTGCTAGCAAAATAAACAGAATTATATTTGTAACCCACTCTGTAATAAAATTCATCCTTGCCCCTCCTTTCTACCTCACCATCATTGTTATATTACTTGCAACAATGATTACTGTTATACTTAGGAAAAACATAAGGGAAACGATTGCTAATGCTGCAAAGACATAGATAACACTCTTACTTATAACATCTAAGCATTTAATAACAGGTCCTCCGCCAATTGGCTGTAAAAGTGCTGCGGCAAATTTATAAATAAAAGAAATCATTAAAATCTTAATCGCAGGAAAGGCAACAAGTAGAAGGAGAATTACCACTCCTGCTATTCCAACCGTGTTTTTTAACAATAAGGAAGCATTTATAACTGTATCTGTTGCATCTGTAAACATTCGGCCTATAACCGGAATGAAATTTCCCGTTACAAATTTAGCTGTCTTAATCGTAATTCCATCCGTTATTGCTGACGATGCACCTTGGACGGAAATAACACCTAAAAATATAGTCAAGAAAGTTCCTAAGATCCCTATACTGATATTACGTAATAAATTAGCTAATTGTGTAACTTTGTATTGTTCTGATAGACTGCTTACGACGTGAAGTAAAGTTGATAAAAACAATAGAGGAAGCACAGTATATTCAATTAACATCCCACTTGTATTCATTAAAAAAAGAATAACGGGATGAAAGAAAGCTGCAGATATGGCTCCGCCTGAAGCTGCCATAAGCCCTAGCAATAAAGGAACTAGTGCTAATATAAAATTTGTCATATTCGATATTGCGTCACTAGCATAAGTAATTGCTACATGAAAGCTATTCAATGCGAGAATAATGATAACCATAAACACGATCGCATAGGCGACAGTACTAATAGAGCTTTTCTCAAACGAATTTTGGAGCATTTGCAGTAAAACACTAAATATAGTAAGCAAGATTAACGATCCTAATAATTTTCCATTTACTATAATTTCATGAAATGCAAATTGTAGCATGCCGTGAAAAAAGCCTTGTAAGTCAAAAGTTTTATTTCCTATCATAAAATCATATAGGCTTCCCTTTTGGCTTTCTGGCAAAAATCCACCATATTCTGTTTTAACCGAATCCCAAAATTCCGTTAATTCATTTAGATCTAATGACTCCAATTGTGATTCAACAAGTCTTGTTGGATCAACTCCTTCGTCATTTGTTTCTTCTAATGCTTCTGACTGTGGTACTTCTTGTGACTCATGAGGTGAGGCTTGTACAATCGGTTGATAGAGAAAAAAGATAGCTGCCATTATTAGTAGTACGACTTTCAACTTTGTTTTCAATTTTTCCACCTCGAAATAAACGGTTTCCTACTTAACTTGGAATCATATTTAAAATTGTTTCTACTAATACAGTCAATATTGGTACCGCCATTGCTAAAATCAAGATTTTTCCTGCTAGTTCAATCTTTGATGCGATAGAACCTTGTCCTGCATCTTTAGTAATTTGCACTGCAAATTCTGCTATATAGGCGATGCCAATAATTTTCAGAATTGTTTCTACGTAAACAGTGTTTACCCTTGCATTTAAAGCAATTCTTTCTACCATTTGGATAATTGCCGCTATTTGGTCAACAAGAAAAAGGAAAATTGCACAGCCAACAAACACAACTAATAAAAAGGCAATATTGGGCTTTTGTTCTTTTACCACCAATGCTAAAAAAGTAGAAATTAATGCAATTCCAACTATTTGAAGAATTTCAATGATGATATCCTCCTTTACCCTTGGAATAAAAATACGGCTTTTATCTTTTGAAACAAATCATTTACAATATTCGCTACCATAAATAGAATGTAAATAAATCCAAATAAGGTAACCCATTGTGCATACTCCTTCTTGCCAACTTGGTCGAGGATTGTGTGTAAAAAAGCTACGACGATTCCTACTCCTGCGATTTTGAATATAATATCGACCTCTAAGCCCATAAAAGTCTCCTCCTAAAAACTACATCAATAAAATGACAATCAGCAGACCGGACAGAAATCCTAAGCTTCTTACCATTTTTTCATATTTCCCTTGTATTTCTCTTGCCTCTTCTTCTTCTCTTTCTAAATGAGTCAGCGTAAGCATTATTTGCTTTTGTTGTGAAAAACGGTCGTGCCTGCCTAATGTTTCACCGAATTGCTTCATGATTTCTAATTCAGTATCTTTCATCGCCGTTTTTTTCCAAATATCATGTAAAGATAAACTCCACGCTTCTTTGACAGTTGTATCTTCTTTGATTAAGCGCTCCGCAAAACTTCCAAAAAAAGAACTTAGTGGATCACTTAATTGTTCTGCTAATCTTCTGGAAGCTTCATGTAAGGGGGTATGTCCATACATAATCTCCGCCTCTAATGATTGAAGTGCTGATTTTAGTGCCCTTATTTGCTTTGGTCTTTGGCTTAATAGTTTTGAAAATTCCATTCCACCCCAACTTGTTGAAGCAAGAATCAAGATAGCGCCAATTATTTTCACCATTTATTTCACCTTCATTTCATCCATTAATAAATGGCCTTGTCCATTTCTTATTGCTGTTACTGTGCCAGGACCCTTCTTTCTATTTAATTCAATATAGCGTTCAAATATGCCCATTTTTATCATCCTAGAAAGCATCGGTCGTTTTTTTACTTCTTCCAAGCTTGATCCATGTGTTGTCATTACTAATTGAATACCAGCATTAACAGCTTCTAGGATTGCTTCTTCATCTTCTTTTCGACCTACCTCATCTACAATCAGAACATCTGGGCTCATGGAACGAATCATCATCATCATTCCTTCCGCTTTTGGACAAGCATCCAGAACATCTATGCGTTGGCCAAACGTCATTTGAGGTATTCCATCCATACACCCTGCAATTTCGGATCGTTCATCCACAATCCCTACTTTCGCTGGCTTACGTAATGAATGCTCCTCTTCAGATGAAATTAATCTAGCTATATCTCTTAATAAGGTCGTTTTCCCGGTCTGCGGGGGTCCAATAATCATCGTATGCCGCCATTTTCCTTTATCATATAAATAGGGAATGTATGGATTAGCTATTCCGATCTTCTCCTTTGCAATACGAATATTGAAAGAAGCTACATCCCGTATTGCCTTTACTTTGCTATCTTGCAAAATAACTCTGCCCGCAAGTCCAACACGATGCCCACCTTGAACAGTGATATAACCTCTTTTCAATTCTTCTTCCATTGTATAAACCGAGTATCGACTTATTTTATTTAGTAATTGGTTCCCATCCTCTTTCGAAACAATAAATGGAAAAAAGATAGAATGTCCATTTATAAATACTTCTAAAGGTCTGCCTATCCGAACTCGAATCTCTTCCATATCTAATCTTTCAGATGGAGGGATTGTGAGTATTTGATTTTCAATAGATTTAGGCAAAAAAGAATAGATAGTATTCACAAAAAATTCCTCCTTTGCTATAAGATTTCTGCTTTTTTTCAGCTTTTCATTGATTTTATTGGTTGTAAATTTGCAAAGTTAATTCTGGCTGCTATTCATTATTCATATACAGAAGAAAACTTCCCTCCACATAACATACATAGGATGACTTATTAAAATGTATGCTCGTCTACCTTTTTTATGTCATTTCCTGTTTGATTCCTTTATTTTTATACATGTAATTTATTTAAGAACCTCGCAAAGATAGGTAAATAGGGATTAAAAAATGCTTTTTTTCAAAAGCTATACAAGATTAAACGTCAAACGCCTAGGAGGATAAAGATTTGAAAAAGCTACTTTTCGTTTTCCTTTCCATTAGTTTAGGGTTCTTCCTTTCTGTTCAACCAGTTGTAGATAAGCCCGCTTTAAGCAAAGAACAAAAGGATACACCTAAAAATGTTATATTGCTCATAGGAGATGGTATGGGTATCGGGCAAATGGAGATTGCTCGCTTATTGGAGCATGGAGTAAAAGGAAAACTTTTTATGGAAACACTCCCCTACACAGCGATTGTCCATACATCCTCCAGCAATAATCGGGTTACTGACTCTGCAGCCGGGGGAACTGCTCTTGCGATTGGACAGAAAACGAATAATGGGATGATTGGCATTACACCAAATGGAAAAAACGAAGACAGCATTTTAGATATATTTAAAAAGGAGGGAAAAAGAACAGCAATAATTACTACTAATTCGGTAACAGATGCAACACCAGCAAGCTTTACTGCAAGTGTCAATAATAGATGGGCAGACCAAGAGGAAATTGCCAAGCAACAATTAAGCAATAAAGTAGATATCATTATGGGAGGAGGTAAAAAATACTTTACTCGAAAAGATAAAAGAGGGATTGACCTGATTGATGCATACAAAAACTCAGGGTATCGTTATATTTCAACTGCAGATCAATTAAAAAAAACAAATTCGAATAAAATTCTTGGGCTTTTTGGAGATGCTCACTTAAATTTTCAATTAGATCGTGAACTACTCAAAACAACAGAACCAACCTTACAGGAAATGACTAAAAAAACACTCGATATTCTATCAAAAGACGAGAAAGGTTTTTTTGCCATGATTGAAGGAGGTCGTATTGACCACGCCTCCCATGCATCCGATATTACAGGAATATGGAAAGAAACAATTGCCTTCGATGAAGTGGTTAAATACTGTGTGGAATGGGCTAATAAACAACAAGATACATTAGTTGTTGTTGCCGCTGACCACGAAACGATGGGGGTTTCTGCCACTGAAGCAATGGATATAAATGCACTTAAAAACATTACTGCATCTCCTCATTACATGGCTCAGCAACTAACGAAGAAAAAAACAAGTAATCACTATACGGAAAAAAGTATACGAAAGGTCTTTAAAGACTATGCAGCAATGGATATAACTAATGAAGAGCTTGCCAAATTTCAAACAAACAAATTACCGAAGAAAGAACAAGTCTATCGCGAGCAACAAATCGACTGGCAAATTGGAAGTATTATTGCGAACCATTACCACGGCGGTATCCTCCAACCAGAAGTACAACAGCTTAGCACTACAGGGGGGCATACAAGTAATATGATTGTTGTTTTCGCATTTGGAATGGGGGCAGAAGAATTTCATGGGGTGTTAGATAATACCGATATTCCCAAGAAAATTGCCTCCATTATGGGCTATCCTTTTGCTAATTAATATGGTAAACATCCAAACGTAAATAATCACTTCAACATATTCTATCATGAGGTGATTATTTATGTTTTTAAGACCAACTTCTGTAACATATATATCAAATGGATTCCATTCGACAGGTAAGGACAAGCATTTTGGAATTGACTTTGCACAAAATGGAATTAATGCGATTAGAGCATGTGCTGACGGCAAGGTGACCAAATCCTATTTTTCAACAAGTTACGGAGAATGTATCATGATTCTTCATAACATTTCTGGCCAAGAATATGAAACGGTATACGCCCACTTAAAAAGTGGTTCTCGGAAAGTAAAGGTCGGAGAATATGTAAAAAAAGGACAAGTTATTGGCATTATGGGTAATACAGGAGATTCAACCGGTCAGCATTTACATTTTGAATTACACATTGGCCGTTGGAATAATAATAAAACGAATGCAGTTAACCCACTTCCTTATTTTGAATCAGATACTGAAGCCATTCCTTCTAGTAACAATGAATATATTGTTAAAAAAGTCCTGCGGTAATATGTCAAGTACCAAAATCTAAGGAATTGGAAATTGTAAGCCAACCAATACCTAAAAAAGACAATACTTAAGAAACCCAGTAAGATATTAAACCATTTACTGGAAAATATTGA